>JAIUMG010000184.1 GCA_022565655.1 Alkalimonas sp. | reverse complement strand
ATTGGAAGATGCTGGCTGCGCTGCAGTGATGCCATTAGGTGCGCCCATTGGCTCCAATCAAGGGCTGCAGACTCAGGCCATGCTTGAAATCATTATCGAGCAAGCCAGTGTGCCGGTGATCGTGGATGCTGGTTTAGGTGCGCCGTCTCACGCTTGCCAGGCGCTTGAGATGGGGGCCGCTGCTGTGCTGGTGAATACCGCCATTGCCAGTGCGCCTGATCCGGTACAGATGGCGCAAGCCTTTAAACTGGCCTGTAAAGCCGGAGCCTTGGCCAGACAAGGCGGTTTGGCCACTCGCAGCCTGGCCGCAGCATCCAGCCCGATGACCGAATTTCTGGAGGCCTTGTGACACCAGATTTTTATGCCCACTGGCAACAGCAGAACTGGCATGATGTGGAAATGCAGAGCATGGCGTTTAAAGCTGCTGATGTTGAGTTGGCGCTGTATAAAGCCCGGCACAATACCCAGCTCAAGCTCGCTGATTTTCAGGCTTTAATCTCCCCCGCTGGCGAGCCTCACCTGATAGAGCTGGCCCAGACCGCACAGCTACTAACACGGCAGCGTTTTGGCCGCACTCAGCAACTGTTTGCGCCTTTGTATCTATCCAATCTCTGTGCCAATGAGTGCAGCTATTGTGGCTTTTCAATGAGCCAAAAGGTAAAACGCCGGGTGCTCAATGCGGCTGAAATTGAGCAAGAGTGTCAGGCATTGCAGCAGATGGGCATCGATCAGGTGCTGGTGGTCACTGGCGAACACGAACGAAAAGTTGGCATGCTCTACTTCCGGCAGATGCTGCCGCTGATCCGTCGGTATTTCAGCAGCGTGATGCTGGAAGTGCAGCCATTGCACCTGTCCGATTACCGCGAACTTAAGCAACTGGGTGTGGATGCTGTCATGGTGTATCAGGAAAGCTACCATCAGCCCAGTTATCAGCGCTATCACCTGAAAGGCCAAAAATCGGACATCCACTGGCGGCTGGAGTGCCCGGATCGGCTGGGTCAGGCTGGCATCGATAAAATTGGTCTGGGCGTGTTGTTTGGCCTGGCGAACTGGCGTACCGATGCCACCTTTCTGGCCATGCATTTGCTGTACATGCAACAACGCTATTGGCGTAGCCGTTATTCGTTGTCTGTGCCGCGCATTCGCCCGTGCGCCGGAGGGATTGAAGTGCAGCATCCGGTGCATGACAAGCACTTTGTTCAGTTGATTTGCGCGTTCCGGCTATTATCCCCCAGCCTGGAGATCAGCTTATCGACCCGCGAGAGGGCCGAGCTGCGCGATCAGCTGATCCCGATTGCTATTACCAGCAGCAGTGCCGGTTCCAGCACCCGCCCTGGTGGTTATGCCGTTGACCCGGAGTCATTGGAGCAGTTCAGCATTGACGACCAACGCAGCCCAGAGCAATTCCGCCAGCGGATGCAGCAACTTGGTCTGGCCCCGGTATTAAAAGACTGGGACTCTTATCTGGGGCGGGAGCAGCTTTAATTGCCTTGTCCCAGATCCAGGCCAGCGTCCTGCAGCATTTCAAACAGTTGAGGCTGATATTTTTGTGCCATATCCATACCGATCTGGGCACCCTCTGCAAAAAGTTGTGGCATTAAATCGACACTTTTAACACCCACAGGTGTTCTGTAAAACGCCAGCAACTCTTTGATTTCCTCATCACTGAAATGCTTTTTATACAGCTCTGCCATTGGGCCTTTCATTTCATCCCAGCTCATGTAGGTCCGGGTCCATTCAATCAGTACCTCTTCATACTGAGCCAACACCGGGTTAGACGCCGACATCGCCTGCACCATTTGTACTTGCATCTGGGCGATTTGATCTTCACCACCAAACACGTCCAGCAGCTCATGCACCGGCTCTGCTTTTAACGGAAAACACAGCAGCATTGCCGTTAAAGCCAAGGATTTTTTTAACATGATTTCTCCAAAATGAGTTTTTTGCTTAGAAAAAGTAACTGATCAGCTCATTATAGGCAATGTTTTCAGGCAAAATAAGCTATCATTTCAATGAGTATGCTAATTAGCAACACAGTTAAGGTGGAACAACACAGATGAAAACAGTTGAAGTAAGGCACCCGCTGGTTCGTCATAAAATTGGCTTATTACGCGCCGCCGATATCAGCACCAAACACTTTCGCGAATTAGCACGGGAAATAGCTAGCCTGCTGACTTATGAAGCCACCACCGATTTACCACTGGAACCAACCACCATTGCCAGCTGGAATGGTGAGGTCACCATTGAGCAAATTCAGGGAAAAAAAGTCACGGTGGTGCCTATCTTACGAGCCGGCCTTGGCATGATGGATGGCGTACTGGAACATTTACCCAGTGCCCGTATCAGCGTCGTTGGTATTTACCGGAACGAAGACACCCTGCAGCCAGTGCCCTATTTCCATAAGCTGGCTCCGCAAATTGAGCAACGACTAGCCATTGTCGTTGATCCAATGCTGGCGACCGGCGGCTCCATGATTGCCACCATTGATCTGCTCAAGCAGCAAGGTTGTCACCATATCAAGGCTCTGGTGTTGGTTGCTGCTCCAGAAGGCATTGCGGCCTTGTCGGAAGCCCACCCCGATATCGAATTATACACGGCGGCGATTGATCAGCGCTTGAACCAGCAAGGCTATATTTTGCCGGGGCTTGGTGATGCGGGTGATAAGTTATTTGGCACGAAATAAGTCAGGTTGATCTGCTGTTCAAGTTCACGTAAGATATAAAGTAGAGTATTTGCTCTAAACGTCTCATTCTGACGTTTCATGACCTGCGTTTATTGGCTTTGAAAAGGAAACTGCATGGCTTTCGCTCGATCATCCTGGATACAAAAAGCGTTTGCGCTCTCCATTGGTTTAAGCTGTACAGGCTTAACCGCTCAATTGTCTGCACAATCCCTCAGCATGGCCGAAGCAGAGCAACGCTTGCGTCTATCATATCAATTATTGGCGCAACAGGCCGATGTTGAAGCCTGGCAGTTTCAAGCCGAGGCGCTGGATTCATTAGCCATGCCTCAACTGGATATCACCATTGCCGGCATTGCTTATCATAAGGATGTGTTTTTGCATGTCCCCACCATTCAGGATCCGGTTGAACTGGATTTTTTTCGCAGCGGAATCCGCTCTCAAGTCAATGTACTGTGGCCTTTGTATACCGGTGGCCGTACCGCTGCCGCTCAACAGCAGGTGGCAGCCAGAGTCACTCAAGCTGAAGCAGAACAGCAACAGCTGCAACAACAGCTGGTGAAACGCCTGCTCGATCTGTACTTTTCCAGCCAGATGATGCAACAAGTAGTGCAAGTACGCCAGCAAGCACAGCAGGCTCTGCTGCAGCATGTACACCGAGCAAAGCGCTTTGAAGAAGAAGGCGTCATCACCTCCTTGCAGCGCATGCAAGCTGAAGTCGCAAAAGCGGATGCACGACGTGAGGCCGTGCAAGCTAAACAGCAGTGGCTGGATATTCAGGCTGCGCTTAGTAACCTGTTGCAACTTGAACCTGTAGGCTGTTTAACAACACCATTACCAACACCGGTGGAACTGACGCAACCAGCACAATGGTTTGTGGGCCAGGCTAGGCGTTCCAACCCGGTATTTCATCAGTTAAGTGCCAAGCAACAGCAAGCCACTCAACAACTCAAGTTAGAACAGGGAAAACTGATGCCAGAAGTTTTTCTGGTGGGTAGTTATGATTTGAATCGGTCAGCAACGCCGCTGACTGAGCCTGACTGGAGTGTCGGTTTAGGGGTTCGTTACCACTTATTGACCAACACCAATCGGCGCTCGGCCATCAACAGTGTTCAAAGCCGCCAGCAACAATTGCATCACGCCACGGCTCAGGCGCAAGCCGATATCGAATTGGCGGTGCAAGCTCAATATCGTCAGGTAAAAAATACCAATGAACAATTTCAATTGCTGCAACAGGATCTGACTCTGGCCCGGGAGCATGCCCGACTTCAGAGCCGGGCTTTTGAGCAAGGCATGGCGACTTCTCTAGATGTCACCGATGCACGCTTAAAACTTGCTGCAGCCGAAGTGACCTTACTGCAGGTTGCCTACCAGCACATCAGTGCTCTGGCTCAACTCAGTCAGCTTACCGGGCAACCAGAGCTGCTGACTCAGCTGATGCCCGCCGTATTACAGTCCCAGCCTTGCCCAGAGAATTAAGGAACCATTATGCCACTCAAGAAAATCGTGTCAGTTAGCCTTGTTATTGCTGTGATTGGAGTTGTGTTTTGGTTCTTGTGGCCTCAACCGGCTGCTGAGCTACTGCATGGTGATGTCGAAGTGAAAGAAATACGTCTTGCCAGCAAAGTGCCAGGCCGGGTTGCCCACTTATGGGTGAAAGAAGGTCAGATGGTTGCCAAAGGCGATGTTTTGTTTGAGCTGGATAGCCCCGAGCTGCAAGCCAAACTGGCCCAGGCTCAGGCCGCCGAGGCGGCAACCAAGGCACTGCAAGAGCAGACTGAATCTGGCTTACGCAGCGAAGAAATAGAAATGGCCCGGCTGGATTGGCAACGTGCTCTGGTGCAACAAAACCTGGCAGAAAAAACCATGCAGCGCATGAAAAATCTGCATCAAGACGGTCTGGTTGCTCAGCAGCAGCTGGATGAAGTGAAAGCCAAGTGGCAGGCTAGCCAGGATCAAGCCAGTGCAGCCGAGGCCCGGTTTACCATGGCAGCACAAGGAGCCAGAACCGAGCAGCGGCAAGCCGTACAAGCGCAAAATCGTCAGGCTGCAGCAGCAGTTGCCGAGGTTGAAGCTTATTTTCAGGAAACTCGTGTTGTTGCTCCACGAGCGGGTCAGATCGCCACCATAGTGATCGAAGAAGGTGAATTGGCGCCCAGTGGTTACCCGGTGATGACCTTGATCGACCCGACAGACAGCTGGGTGGTCTTTAACATTCGTGAAGACAAGCTCAATGCAATGGTACCGGGAACCGTATTTCAGGCAAAGGTTCCCGCCCTTGGCAAAGAACTGGAGTTTTCCGTGACAAAGCTCGCGGCTTTGCCCTCCTTCGCCAACTGGAAACAGGTTCGTGGTACCCCGGGCTATGACTTAAAAACCTTTCAGCTGGAAGCCCGGCCTACCACACCACAACCTGAGCTACGCGCCGGTATGACGGTGATCTTGCATCTGGAGCAGGAATGAGCGCAGCCGTCCAGGTGATCAAACGCGAAGTGCAGCATCTGCAGCGCGATCGCGGCGATTGCTTCTTAACCTTTGCTTTATTGCCCGTGCTCTGTTTATTGGTGGCGTGGATCTTTTCTGCTGGTCAACCCGATCATATCGCCATTAGCGTGGTGGATCATGATCAGTCCAGCGTATCTCGTCAATTAATCCGTTTAATTGATGCCAGCCCAGCTGTTGAGGTCGTAAGGCGCGACAGCAGTGTATCAGCCGCCGTTGATGCCATGCGCCAACGAAAAGTCTACGCGGTCTTCGTGCTGCCGGAGCAATTGGAAGCCTCTATCTATCAAGGCAGCTCAGCGGATCTGCTGTTGCATTACAATGCGCAGTACACCAGCTATGCATCAACCGTCACGCGGGCCGTTCAGCAAACCGTCATGACCGCAGCTATCGGCATCAGCACGGACCGGCGCCAGCGGAGCGGTGAGTCAGCAACAGATGCCTTAGCAACCATGCATCCCATTGCCGTGATTGCCACCCCATTGTTTAATAGCGGCCCAAGCTATGAAGTCTTTTTGGCTGCCACATTAATTCCTGCTTTATTTCAGATTATCGCCATGGTGATTGCGGTTTCAATTGTCGGTCGAGAACTGCGGGATGGCACAGCAACACAATGGCTGGATACAGCTCAGGGGTCACTCTTTACCGCTTTGTTTGCTAAGTTTTTGCCTTACTTCCTGACCCTTGCACTGTACGGTGCCATCTATGTGCTGTTTTTTCGTCAGTTGAATCCAGAAAGTTACTTAGGAAGTGGCTTGCTTATTTATGCTGCTCTGCTGCTGATGACCACGGCAGCCATGGCTGTCGGCATGCTACTGGTCGGTTGTACCCGGAATTTTCGTATGGCGCTTAGCTTAGCTGGCTTTTACAGTGCGCCAGCCTTCGCATTTTCTGGTCAGGCATTTCCACTGGTTGCCATGCCTGCATTAGCCCAATATTGGGCCGGTTTATTGCCTTTGACCTATTGGTTAAAACTCTACAATCAGCAGTGGCTGGCTGGCGCGCCCCTGAGCAGTAGCTACCCACCTGTGCTGGTGTTGCTTGGCATCAGCCTGTTTGCAACGGCTCTTGGCAGTTACTTGTTGCGCCGTGTTGCCTTTGTGCCAGGCAATTGGGGGGCCCGATGACGATATGGCAGCATAGTATAGCCACCTGGCGGGCTATTTTATCCGATAAAGGCGCTGTGCTATTGCTTTTTGTCGCCGGTATTATTTATTCATTTTTTTATCCACTCCCCTATCATTATGAGCAGGTGGAAGCCGTACCCGTTATTGTGGTCGATCAAGACAGCAGTAGCAGCTCACGAACCTTGCAACGGCTGCTATTGGCATCACCCCATCTTGATATTCAACAGCTTGGACACGACACGGCCGATATTCAGCATGCGTTATGGCAAGGCGATGTGATGGCCTTAATTATTATACCGTCAGGCTTCCATCGCGAACTGTTATCTGGCCGCCAAGCAGAAGTTCAAATAGCCAGT
>JAIUMG010000183.1 GCA_022565655.1 Alkalimonas sp. | reverse complement strand
GCCGCATCCAGCTCTTGCGCCAATAACTGTTGCGCCTGCCGGCGCTCAGGCTTTTTTACCGGCACCTCTGCTGGCTGCGACAACGAACCCGCAGCTGGCTGCTCGGCAAGATCGGATACCCCGGTCGACTCAACAACAGCGTCATCACTGACATCGTCTTCAATATCCGGCCAGGGTGGAGGCCCGGACGGTATCGGCTCAGCCTGATCCGCATCCCCGCTCGCTGAAGAAACAGGCTCAGGTGACGGTGCAATCTGTACTGTAGGCAAGGGCTCAGGCTCGGTTGGTGTCTCAGCCCTTGCTGGCTCCACAGCGTCAGGCTGTGCTGCAACAGCACTAGCATCAACCTGAACACCTCGACGCGCCATGATACTAGCGGTAATGGGATCAATTCGGTTTGGCTGGCTTGGTGGCTGTGCCTCTGGCTCAGCGCTGAGCTGGTGTTTCGTTGGCTCGGGCTCGTCTGAGTGCTCAGCCATAGCAGCCGCAGATGCATCGTCTTGGCTTTCAGAATGCTCGGTTGCAGCGTAGCTTACTGCTGTTGTCCTTAACTGGGCTGGTTCTTCGCCACCCGGCCTGGTATCAGCAGCCTTTAATGCAGCTTGACGCCCAGCTGTTGGTGTCGCCGCGGGGGCCTCTGCTACCGGGGTGACCGCTTTGCTGGTTTGCACCGCCCGCTCGCCAGACGGAGGTGTTGGTATCGGCGCTTGGGCAGGCACAAACAATAAGGCTCTGAGCAAGGCCATTTCCAAGCCTGAGCACACATCAGGCGCAAAGGCCAATTCGCGTTTGCCGGCAATCAATAACTGATAATACAGCTGTAAGCTTTCAGCGCTTTGCTCCGTGGCAAGCTGCCGGACATAGTCCGCTTGCGGCCCGGCCAACTCAGCAGCTTCTGGCTGAAACTGAGTGATGGCGGCATAATGCAATAGCGCCAGCAAATCATCTATCAGCTGAGTTGGCTGGCTATGTTGTGCCAGCAACTGTTCAAGCTGCTGACGCATGGATGCGACATCCTGCTGTAAAATAGACTGCATCACCAACTGCCCCCACTGCTGCGGCAGAAAGCCCAGCATGTCACGGATGGCACCCGCTGTGATCTGGCTGTTGGTTTGCGCAATGGCCTGATCGGTCAGGCTGAGCGCATCACGCACACTCCCCCGGGCCGCTTTAGCCAGCAAACGCAGTGCTTCGTCTTCTGCCGGGATCTGCTCCTGCTGCAAAATAGTCGCTAACTGGTGACTGATATCGGTTTCGGACAGAGCTTTCAGACTAAACTGCAAACAGCGGGATAGCACCGTGACTGGCAGCTTTTGTGGATCCGTGGTCGCCAGCAAGAACTTCACATGAGGCGGTGGTTCTTCCAGCGTTTTAAGCAGTGCATTGAAACTATGCCGGGAAAGCATATGCACTTCATCGATCAGGTAGACTTTAAAGCGACCTCGCGTCGGGGCATATTGCACATTATCCAGCAGATCGCGGGTATCTTCGACCTTGGTGCGGGATGCAGCATCAATCTCCAGCAAATCGACAAAATGGCCCGCTTCAATTTCCTGACAGCTACTACAAACGCCACAAGGTTCAGCGGTGACGCCGGTTTCACAGTTCAGGCTTTTGGCAAAAATACGGGCAATGGTGGTTTTACCCACGCCACGGGTACCGGTAAATAAATATGCATGGTGCAGTCGCTCTGAATTGAGCGCATTGATCAAGGCCGACTTCACATGACTCTGCCCGACCAACTGAGCAAATTGCTGTGGTCGCCATTTCCGTGCCAGCACCTGATAGCTCATGCTTACTCCGCTTTAATGACCGTCGTAATCGACCAGAGACAACACATCCAGGCCCATGTTTTCCAAACGGGTCACGCCCCCCAGTTCAGGCAAGGCAATGACAAAAGCAGCATGGGATACATCGCCACCAAGGCGACGGATCAGCTGGGTGGTCGCCTCAATGGTGCCCCCGGTAGCCAACAAGTCATCGACCATTAACACCTTGTCGCCTTGTTGAATGGCGTCCAGATGCAATTCAAGGATGTCTTCACCATACTCCAGCTGATAACTTTGCTGAATGCGCTCGCGCGGTAACTTGCCCTTTTTACGTACAGGGACAAAAGCAACGCCTAAGGCGTACGCCAAAGGCGCACCAAAAATAAAACCTCTGGATTCAGTACCGACCACCTTGGTGATACCATGGTTCGCAAAGTGTTGTTTCAAAGCGTCTATTACCAAGGCAAAAGCCGGGCCATCCTGCATCAGGCTGGTGACATCACGAAATAAAATCCCCGGCTTCGGGTAATCAGGTACTGTTTTAATTACCTGCTTAAGCTGCTCTGAAAGCGCCACTGTCATCATAGTTGGAAACCTTTTTTATTCATTACCATCGGTTTGAACTCAATATCACGAGAGTTCCGCACCGGCGTTTTTATCCGGCCGTTGATCAGCCAAGGAAAACCTGCAGCCAACGCAGGATAGGTGCTTGCAGCAATAGCAAAACAAATACCAATAAAAATAAGGAAAATTGCATGAAACTAAAGCTTTCTTTGAAATTTTCGTCCGCCACAGCATACCTCATTGTTCATCTGTCAGAGCGGTCCATTTTAGCCGATCCTGGCTCGTTGCACTATCCCTTTAGCAATGAAACCGGACAGTAGTTCCTGCAATGCAGACGCCAAATCAGCCGAGGCGAGCTGCGGAGCTTGCTCAAGTAAGCTTCGTTGCAACTCAGCAAAGTGAATGCCAGGCTGCTGCTCCAGCAATTGGAGCAACAACGCAGAGGCCGCATTCAGTCGCATAAAGTGAACCTCATCATCCTCCGAGCGATACAGCAGATAATAATACGGTTCTGAACTGGCTTCAGTTGGCTGGAACTGAGCTGAAATCCGGTCTACCGGATAATAATACCCTACCACCTTGGTTAATGCAGACAGTTGCAAAGGCTGTTGCCATGGGTTCGCTTCATGCTGTAATGAGAGTGGCGTCTCAGCTGGTTGCAGAGACAAATACAACTCCAACCACTCATAATGCGCCAGTTCCAGCAAGAAAGCTGGGTCTTTTACCGCGTCAGGCTCATAGTGTTGCAAAAACAACAGAAAATGCTCGGAGATGTCGGCAAAGAATGGGCTTGCGCAACGGTGCTCCTGAAAAAAACGCCGGATCAGCTGGTACCAATGTTCTGGCTGATACAGGCTCTTCAAAACCGGGTAGGCAGATGCCAGAAAGCCCTCCACATTATTGAACAAAAGATCACTGTATACCGCCATGCGCTCAGCCGTCACGCCATCAGGAGCAGGGTGCTTCGCAGGATGACGGATATGAGCAACAAAGTCGCGCTGGATCTGCTGAAAGTCTTTCATTATGGCAGGCCAGAGGCTTGAGGATCCACCTGCTGAGCGCTGGACGGTAACAAGGCTCGCTGCTGCCTGGCCTGGTGCTGACGCAGTTGTTGCAATTCCTGGTGTAACTCAGGCCAGGGAGGAATGAAAAAGTCTCGTTCCAGAACGGTTGGGTAGACGCCATAATCGGCATAAGCATCGGCCAGTAGTTGCCAGACATCCGGGATCACAGCAGCACCATGGCTATCAATAATTAATTGCTCAGACTGGCGGTAATGCCCTGCGATATGCATATAAGCAATTCGTTCTGCAGGGATCTGTTGTAAAAAGGCCTTGCTGTCATACTGATGATTGACCGAGTTCACATAGATATTGTTTACATCGAGCAATAACTTGCAATCAGCCTGTTTAAGCACGGCTGACAAAAACTCCAGCTCAGATAGCTGCTGGCCCGGCGCTGCATAATAAGACACATTTTCCAGAATTAAAGGTTGTTCGAGAAAGTCCTGCACCTGCCGCACCCGCTCAGCGACATAATCAACCGCTTCTTCGGTAAATGGGATCGGCATCAGATCATACAAATGCCCATCGGCCGCACAGTAGCTTAGGTGCTCCGAATAAGCACGAATGCGGTGCTGTTTAAAAAATGCTTTCAGTTGCCGTAAAAACTGCCAATCCAGTGGCTCTGGCCCACCAATGGATAAAGATAACCCATGGCAGACAAAAGGATACCGCTCAGTTAACGCCGCCAACTCGCGCGCTAACTTACCTTGAAAGGGCAGCCAGTTTTCCGGTGCTATTTCCAGAAAGTCGACTTCCGCTAATTGCACATCTAAATCAGCAGCCAGCATTTCACGGCGCAGGCCAAGGCCCACACCATGAATGCCCTCCAGCCAATCGTACTGACTCACAGCAAAAAGCCTGATAGTTTAGGCTGCGCCACACTTACCTTCGCCACACTTCATCTCTTTTGCTTTGTCTTTTTTCTCTGCAGCTTTTTCGCGCATTTTCTCACCACACTTGCCTTCGCCGCACTTCATCTCTTTGGCTTTGTCTGCTTTCGTTTCAGCTTTCTCTCGGATCTGTTCGCCACACTTGCCCTCGCCACATTTCATTTCTGTGGCTTTATCTTTTTTTTCTTCAGCTTTCTCTCGCATCTGTTCGCCACACTTGCCCTCGCCGCACTTCATTTCTCTGGCTTTTTCTTTCTTCGATTTCGCTTTCTCGGAACGACTAGCCGCCTTGCCATGGTGATCACCCAAAGCCATGCTTTGCTGATATCCTGAACGCATCTCTTCAGCCACAAATGGGCTGGCCGCAGCAGTAGTACTGACTGAAGCCAGAGAACCAAGGACCAGGCCACCAACGGCCAGGGCAATTCCTGATGTTTGACGTGATTTCATAACACTTTCCTCATCTGAAGCCTAAGCCCACGATATTAGCCAAGGGCCACGGGTTTATTTGATATACATCACAACCTGACTATCAAACTTAGGTAAAACTACCCTATATTGCAAGTAGCAGAGTGCATCATGTCAATCCAATTAAACCAATTACGTACTCGTTTGCTGGATGAGCAACAGCAACTTCAGCAACAGATCCAGGACTTCCTGAATCAGCAGGACAGAGCCGAGTTTCAGCAGTTGCGACTTCAATTGATGCAGTTAAGCTTAGCGCGGTGGCCAGAGGTGTTGTTGCACTGGCATACCCCTGAACTGTCTGTCTCAGGCAAGCGTCTGGAAGCCGTGCAGGCAGCTTTAAGCCAAATGGAAATGGGGCTTTATGGTATTTGTTGTGATTGCGAGTTGATCATTGAGAACCAACGACTGGAACAAGACCCGGCTGAGCAGAGGTGTGGACAATGCGCTGATTAATCAGCGCAGCTATACTCAGTTACTTTGGTCAAGCGTTGTGCCACGAGTATTTCGAAGCGCATCGGATGCTTCATCACGATCTCTTTCGATCTGTTCTGCCGTTCTGCAAACCCGAACCCGCATATTGGAGCCGGTTTCCCGTTCATTACGGCAAATCATTCCATCGTTAGACGCTTGTGCTGTGGCCTCTGCTGAGTCAGATGACGCACTGTTCGTGGATTGACAAGCCGTCAGCCCAAAAGCCAAGCAGGCGACTACCAGTAATACTTTCATAACCATCCCTTTTTTAGAAAAAATCAAGCCCATACTAACAACAAAAGCAAGCTTATTCCAAGCGCATTTCAAGGAGGTTACAATAATTTACAATTTAATATCAACCCCAGAGCGAGCTGAACAGTGCTGTTCACTATAATGACTTGCTCAGCTCCAGGCGCATGGCAAAAGGGCCTGCATCTAACTCAACTGATCGCATGGTTACTTTCCAACCATAGTGCCGGGCTAATGCCATAATTTCGTTTGATTTTGTCTGGTCAATGGTTGCCTTTTGCTGATCCAGCAAACGCAAGCGGTGTTGCTCCAGCTGGGCAAAGCTGTGCTGAAAACGCTGTAAATTACCAGGCTGGAGTTGATGCACCAACGGAGCTAACCTGGATAACACATCCTGAAACCAAATCGCTGCATTGCCAGTGCTGTAACGTTGCTGCAGCGCTTTTACTTCCGTTAATAGTGCCTGGTTGAGTTGTTGAAAAGGCTCGTCCGTAGCAATGGACTGCTTATGATGCAACAAAAATTCACTGCGAGTAAGTAATTGCTCAGCTAAGGTCACTAAAGGACTTTGTTGCAAACAATGGCTCAGAATACTGATGCCTAGCGCACAATCCTGGCTCAACTCGGATTCACAACTATGCAGTAGCGCGATAACCTGACCACCCGGCTTACAGATCCGATGCAACTCCTGTAAAGAGGCATTCCAGTTAGCGTATTCCAGGCCAAACTGACTGTAAATGCCATCAAATTGCTCGTCTTTAAAGGGCGTTTTTTCAATGCCACAATTGCCGAAAAAAGCGATCTGTTGCAACAGTGCTTGCAGAGCTGCAACTTGTGGTATATCCGAGGCAGGCTTGATATCTGCCAGATCGATCCCTGTGATCTGCCAGGATTTAGCTGTATTCGCACTGTATTGAGCCATGGCGACCGCTAAGGCGCCATTGCCAGTCCCCACATCCAATACTTCGGCCTGCTCAGGCAATTCAGTCCAAATCTGCTGCCACACTTGAAGCACATCATCCGGGTAACCAAAAGCAGCCTCTCCTTCAGCGAAACTACTCAGTGCTTGTCCACTTCGCCAATAGGACGTCCAATGCGTCATAATTCCTCCAAACAATAAAAAGGCGGGCCTAAGCCCGCCTTTTTTATACCATAAAAAATGGTTTAGAAGTTTTGCGTGTAACGGAAGTACATGATCCGAC
>JAIUMG010000182.1 GCA_022565655.1 Alkalimonas sp. | reverse complement strand
TGCTGGTTACTGAACGAACCGGTACCATGCGCTATGTCACCGCCGATGGTGAAAACAGTGCGCCGATTGAGGGGCTACCAGATATTCTGGTGAATGGTCAGGGTGGTTTGCTGGATGTAGTATTGGCCCCTGACTTTGCCGACAGCCAACAGGTTTATTTCAGTTACAACGAGCCTGCCGACAGTGGCAGCAGTACGGCAGTAGCCCGCGCCGTGTTGAATGGCCAACAACTTGAACAGCTGGAAGTTATTTTCAGTGCTCAGCCTAAAATCAACAGCCGCGCTCACTTCGGTAGCCGACTGGTTTTTACCGATGATGGCTACTTATTTATCACTTTAGGCGATCGTGGATCACGTCGTGATGATGCCCAGACACTGGACACCCACCATGGCAAAGTGGTTCGCCTGTATCCCGATGGCCGTGTGCCAGCCTCCAACCCTTATGTTAACAAAGAGGGTGCCTTAGATGAAATCTGGTCTTATGGTCATCGAAATATCCAGGGAGCTGCATTGCACCCGGAAACACGCCAGCTTTGGACCCATGAGCATGGCCCACAAGGTGGCGATGAAGTAAACATTACCGAAGCTGGCAAAAATTACGGCTGGCCTGTGATTACTTATGGTGAAGAGTACGGCGGTGGCGTGATTGGAAAAACCCATAAAGAAGGCATGGAGCAACCACTGTACGATTGGACCCCATCCATCGCGCCCAGTGGCATGGCCTTCTATACCGGCGATTTATTTACCGGTTGGCAAGGCGACCTGCTGGTTGGTGCGCTGCGCCATCAATTGGTTGCCCGCTTAGTGCTGGATGGAGACAGTGTCGCGCATGAAGAACGTATTGATATTGGCATGCGTGTTCGTGACGTGCGCCAAGGGCCAGATGGAGCCGTGTACCTACTGACCGATGAGCGAAATGGCAAGGTATTAAAACTGACCCCAGCTGCGGATTAATACGACCCTTCAGCTAATTGAAGATGGAGCCTGCAGCAAGCTGGCTCCATTTTTATAAACCTATTTGACCGTAGCTACTCGGGAGCTTCTGTTGCCTGATGCACTCGCGAAGACCAGGCATTAATGGTCGCCTTGACCAGCGAGGCCAGCGGAATGGCGAAGAAAATCCCCCAAAAACCAAACATGCCCCCAAAAAACAATACCGCCACGATAATATACACCGGATGCAAATCAATGGCTTCGGCAAATAACAATGGGACCAACAAATTGCCATCCAGCGCTTGAATAAGCGCATACGCCAGCATCAAATAACCAAACTGAGCACTAAAGCCCCACTGAAATAAAGCCACCAAAGCAATGGGTAGCGTGACCACAGCAGCACCGATGTAGGGTATTAACACGGAGAAACCGACCAGCACGCCCAGCAGCAACGGATAATTCAGGCCAAACATAGCAAACACCGCATAACTAACGGCGCCGACAATGATAATTTCCAGTATTTTTCCGCGAACATAATTCATAATTTGCAGATTCATTTCCTGCCAAACCTGACTAATCAGTTTGCGCTCAGATGGTAAAAGTGCAGTAAAACGTTCTTGTAAAAGCTTTTTATCTTTTAGCATAAAGAAAACCAGTAACGGCACCAGGATCAGGTAAATCATCAAAGCCACCAAATCCACAATCGATGCCAGTGACAACGACAGCATATCCTGACCAAAAGCCATCAGGCGCTCATCGACCGACTGCATAAAAATATTCACCTGTTCAGTGCTTACCACACCGGGAAATGCATCTGGTAGTTCCAGTAAGTATTGCCGGCCTTGCTCAATCATGATGGGCATATCCCGCAGCAAGGTACGGCCCTGATGCCAAAACAGTGGCATGATCCACATCAGGATCAAGGTACTTAGCGTTAAAAACGTCATCACGACCAACGAAGTACTTATTCCACGTGACAACCCCACTCGCGTTAACCTGGCTACCGGCCACTCCAGCAAATAAGCAAAAGCAATGGCCACCAGCAATGGTGCCAGAATGCCACCCAACCAATAGATCGCTAAGAAGCCCAACAGCAACATCAGAAACAGTACGACCACCTGAGGGTCTGAAAACTTATGGTTGTACCAGTTTTTTAGCCAAGACAACATGACTCCGGCTCCTTCATTAAATTAACCATCAAGCTAAGCTATCATTCTATTCTATGGTAGATTACCAGATAATGTTGATAAGAAAATTGCTAATTTTACGTTGAACTTCAAATCGTTTCGACGGCCTAATCAGGCACGCTCGCGTAGAAGTTAACATACCATTGCCCAGGACATAAAGAAGTAGCCAATGACGCATCGTTTAGCAGAGTACTCCCCCATGACCCGATCTTTTTTAAGTTTGCTGTTTGGCATACTCTGTGTTGTTTGCAGTCTGAACAGTCACGCAAGCAACTTGCCAGATATTGGCGGTAGCGGCTTCTCTACCCTGACCCCGGAAAAAGAGAAAGCCATTGGCGATGTTCTGATGCGTCAGGCCAAAGGCAGCCTGCCTATGGTGTACGATCCGCTATTGGATGAATACATTAATGCGCTGGGAAACCGTTTGGTAGCCAATGCCAATGATGTCCGTTTCCCATTTCGCTTTTATTGGATCGACGACCGTAACATCAATGCTTTTGCGACGCTTGGTGGCCATATTGCTTCTCATACCGGTACTCTGGCAATTTCCGATTCTGAAAGTGAGTTCGCCGCGGTGATGGCGCACGAAGTCGCTCACGTGACACAACGTCACATTGCCCGCTTTGTCGAAGCCCAAAGTCAACGCGCACCTCTGACCATTGCCGGCTTGCTTGGTGCCATCGTCCTTGCCACAGTGAACCCCGAAGCAGGCATGGCGGCCATGATGGCAACGCAGGGCGCTCAGGCGCAAGCCTCGATCAACTTTACCCGCAGCAATGAGCAAGAGGCCGATCGCATCGGCATGCAAATACTGGCTGATGCTGGCTTTGATCCAAATGCCGTTCCTGCATTTTTTAATAAGCTGGCTGAACGCACCCGCTTTATGAACCAACAACTGGCTTTTCTGCAAACTCACCCACTGTCAGCGGCACGGGTCAGTGACACCCGGCTAAGGGCTGAACGCTACCCCAAGCGCCATGTCCCTGACAGCCAGGACTATACCTTAACCAAAGCCCGTGTGCTGGCACGTTATCATCATAAAAATGAGGATGTAGTCAGCATCTTCCAGGGTCGACTACGACAGCCTGGCGGCAATACCCGGGCCAATCAGTATGGTCTGGCCATTGCGTATCTGGATAACAAGAAATACAAGGAGGCAGAGAGCATCATTGTTGATTTGCTTGAGAAAGATGAGTACAACCTGTATTACATTGATGTTTATACCGATATTTTGCTGGGGCTGGATCGCGCCTCCGAAGCCCTGGACATGCTGGAGTATCACTACCGGTTACGGCCAAACAATCAAGTGGTTACCTTAAACTATGCCAATGCCGCCATTAAAGCAGGAGGCAACCGACTGGCCGTTCATTTGCTTAGAGATATGTTGCATTTTAAACCAGACAACATTCTGGCCTACGATTTAATCGCTAAGGCTTATGAAAACCTGGAAGATTTTGCACGATTCTACGAAGCGCGCTCAGATTTCTTTTACCAACTCGCCAATTACCCTCGGGCCATTGATGATTTGCAAGAGGCTTTGAATCATTTAAGCAGTAGTGAACGATTGGAAAACCGCAGGCTGGAGTCCAAACGCCGTTCCTTGCAGGCTGAATTTGATCGGTTAAAACGCATGTAGCAACCTGACAGGTGCGACTATCTGGCAGATGTGCTGGGCTAACCTTTTGCACTGCCAGCTAAGTTTCACTACAATAGCCGCACCTGTTATCGGGAGCCTTCTATGCTAACCATTTATCATAACCCACGTTGTTCAAAAAGCCGTCAGACTCTTGAAATACTGCAACAGCAACCGCTGGATATCACGGTGATCGAGTATCTGAAAACGCCACTGGGCCCGGCTGAGTTACAAGACCTGCTAACCAAACTGGCTATGTCACCGCGCCAACTACTGAGAACCGGTGAGCTAGCTTATAAAGATCTGCAACTGGCACAAGCCAGCCTGACCGATCAACAGTTAATCGAAGCCATGTGCCAACACCCCAAACTAATAGAGCGACCTATAGTGGTGCGCGATAACCGTGCGGTGATTGGCCGTCCTCCAGAGCGAGTGCTGGAGCTGCTGGCATGAGTGCCAGCGTCCTTATTCTTTATTACTCCAAACACGGCTCAGTCGCACGGCTGGCCGAAAAAATCGCCATGGGTGTCGAACAAGCTGGGGCTGAAGCCGTTATTCGCAGCGTACAGCCGCTGTCTGCGGATGAGCAGCCAGAACATGCCATAGTTCAGCCCTCGGACCTGACTCATTGCGATGCACTGATTGTTGGCAGCCCGGTTCGCTTTGGTGTGATGGCCGCACCATTAAAAGCGTTTTGGGATCAAACCAGCACCGAGTGGATCCGCGGAGACTTAATTGATAAGCCAGCGGGCGTTTTTACTTCATCAGGCAGTATGCATGGTGGCAACGAAAGCACGCTGCTGGGTATGATGCTGCCTTTGCTGCATCACGGCATGCTGCTTTGCGGGCTCCCCTACAGTGAACCTGCACTCAATAGCACTGAGCAAGGTGGGACCCCTTATGGCCCCAGCCATGTCAGTGGCATGAGCGGCGACAAGCCAATCAGTCGTGATGAACATCAGCTGTGCCTGGCCTTTGGTCAACGTATTGCCAGGCTGACCTTACAACTTATGATGGGAAGACAATGATATGAATGCGGGTAAACCAGAGCAGTTAAATACGGTACCGGTAGAAATGGCGAACACTACCAAGCAATTCCTGTTACTTGGACGGATCGGTTATTTCGGTTTATTGCTGTTGATCCCAAGCTGGTTTCTCTGGTTAGCACCACCAGCACTGGGCAACCCCTACCTGCTGACCATCATGTTATGGCTGCCATTGTGGTTTCCGCTGGCTGGTATCATCAAAGCCGACCCATACACCTTTGCCTGGGCCAACTTTATTGTGATGATCTATTTTATTCACAGCCTGACTAACTTATGGCTGGCATCCGGGCTCTACTTTTGGTTATCCGTGTTAGAGCTGCTGTTATCCCTGGCGATGTTTATCGGCTGCACCTATTATGCCCGGTTCCGTGGCCAGGAGCTGGGCTTAAAAATTCCCAGACTCAAAGACGACCCCAGGCCTTAGCCTGGGGCGTTTTTTTCAACGACGCGCATACTCCAATGGCTGTACGGTGCAACTGTTTTGCTGGCAGCTGGCAACAGGCTCATCCAGCACTTCGCAGCTACTTATCGTGCCAAGCCGTTGATGCTGACGCTGTCTCAGTTGACTGAATTTTTCACTGGTGGCCAGCAGAAACTCTTCATCCGTAGTTAACACTGAATAAGCAATAAATTGCTCGGCACCACCACAGGGGCGAACACCTTTGGCCAGTACCCGGCACTCACTATCCCGCTGGCATTGTTTGTCTTCGGTTAATTGATCCATGCGCCGTTCCAATTGGCGCAAATTCACCTGGAGTTGGGCCAACGAGCCATCCAGCTCCGTTAATAAAGCGGCCCGCTGTTGCTCCTGATCAAGCTGCACACAACTCAGCATGCTGATACAAGCGACTAGCACAGCTGCTTTTTTTAGCGTTTTCACCATGATCCCACTCCGCTGGTCCAGCAAGACCGCCCCCCAGGTTGGGTCTGTTATCTGCTGGACATGATACGTGCCATCTGCAGTACATTAACGTACCGCCCATACTGGAAAGCGTAATCGGTCAGCTCAGCCTCAACTTCAAAGCCAAAACGCTCATACAGAGCAACGGCAGCATCATTGCTGCTATAGACCTGTAACTCCAACCGATGAATATTCAGCCAGTTATCCGCCATTTCCAGGGCGGCACGTAACAAGGCCGACCCGACCCCCTGCCCTTGATATGGCTCAGAAACAGCCATCCCTATATCCGCAACATGACGCCGACGCTGGTTTTGAAACTGCTGCAAACCTAGCTGCCCAACTAAGTCGCCATCCAGCTCTGCAATCAGATTGTAAAAACCTGCACTGGGCTGACATAACGCCTGCCAGTGACTGACCGACTGATAAGGCAACTGCAGAGTATTGGCATAAATACTGGGCTGCTGATAAATTCTCTGCAATGCTTCGGCATCAGACAACTCTGCGTGACGGATTATAACCGACATGGATCGATCCTTCTGTAAAAAAATGTATCAATTTATTTACCTGTTATTCGGGCATCGAAATAGGCCACAACAAGGGGGAACGCATAGACTCAGACCACCTCAGGATACCAGTTCCAGCAGTGGTTTTAGTCTAAAAGCAGTGAAGCAGATTTAGCCGACAGGCACAAGCGACTTGTGCCTGTCGAGGAACGATCAGAGTTGAGCTTCGAGCTCAGGCAGGACAGTAAATAGATCGGCCACCAGGCCATAATCAGCCACCTGGAAGATAGGCGCTTCGGCATCTTTGTTGATAGCAACAATGATTTTCGAGTCTTTCATTCCTGCAAGGTGCTGAATGGCACCAGAAATACCAACGGCGATATACAGATCGGGTGCGACAATTTTACCGGTTTGCCCGACTTGCATATCATTGGGTACAAAGCCAGCATCAACCGCCGCCCGCGACGCCCCAATAGCAGCCCCAAGCTTATCA
>JAIUMG010000181.1 GCA_022565655.1 Alkalimonas sp. | reverse complement strand
ATGGTCGAGCTGATATCGTAAACGCCAGGGATTTTTCCCAGTTCATCAATCAAGGCCAGGCCGGCTTGATTCAATTGCTCAATGTCACGACCAAATAAGCGATAACCCAGGTTGCCTTGGTCCCCCATGCTGGTGACATCATCCTGCACCTGGATTTGGCGCACTCCGGCTAATTCCGGCATGGCTTCCCGCCAGCGACGGGATAACTCAAAGGCATTAAAGGGGCGATCATCCTCATCCACTAACGGCACCACGACTTGTCCGCTGGTTTGGCTGTTTAAAAAAGCAAACACCTCTTTTAGCATGGCCTTGCCCGTCTCTTCCTTGATCAAGGCTTCTTGCTGATAAACCATCTGCTCAATCGCTAATAGACTCGACAGCGTTTGTTGCTCTGACGCATTTTGATGCATTTCAAAACGGATCGTTGGGTAATCGTGTGGCACCGGCGGCATAAACACCACCCGCACGTGATTGGAGGCAATCAAGGCAATGGTCACCAGCAGCAAAGAAAAGAACGCCGCCAAAGTAGCATAACGATGCTCCATGCAACGCTTTAAAAAGGGTTGATAGTGGTTTTCAATCAGGTTTTGAAAGCGCTGGTTAAAGCGGCTGCGCCAATGCCCTTCCGATAAGGGTTTAATTTTACTGTGCGCCAAGTGGGCAGGCAGGATCAACTTGGATTCAATCAAGCTGAAAATCAGGCAAAGCACCACCACAATGGAAATATTGCGAAACTCATTCGACTCCATGCCCTGAGCAAACATAAAGGGAGCGAACACAGCAATGGTGGTCAGTACCCCGAAGGTGGCGGGCACGGCAACCCGTTTTGCACCTCGAATGATATGTTCAACCGAATGGCCTTTTTGCTCGGTTTCATGATAAGCGCTTTCACCAATCACAATGGCATCATCCACCACGATCCCCAGCACCATGATAAAAGCAAACAAGGTAACAATATTAATGCTTACCCCGGCAAACGGCATCAGCCAGATGGCTCCTAAAAAGGCAATGGGTAAGCCAAGCATGACCCAGAATGCCACCTTAAACCGCAGGAACAACATCAGCATCAAAAAGACCAAAACCGACCCTTGCAGCAAGTTACTCCACATCATATTAAGCCGGCCGTTCAGGTAGTAAGTCATATCCACCAAGGGTTCCAGTGTAAACCCTTCCGGCAGTTGCTGGTTTTTATAGGCGACATACTGATGCACACTATTGGCGACATCTGGCAGGGACTGTGAGCTGGAGGCCTGCACTTGTATAAAGGCTGCATTACGGCCATTACTGCGCATGTAATTGACCCGCTCTTCGAAGCCATCATGGATCGCAGCAATATCGCCCAGCAGCACCCGCTCCCCTTGCGGTCCCACAATCACCGGGATCTGAGCTAACTCATGCCCCCGATACGCTCGCTGCTCAGAGCGAATAGCGATCATGCCCGCTTCACTGCGGATCATGCCAGCAGAAATATTGTCAGAGTAACTTCGGATCGCCCGGCTCACATCCTGCAAGCTGATGCCGTAACGCTGCAATAATGCCGGCTCAATTTCTACCGCGATTTCCCAGGCCGGCATCGAGTTAAAATTAACGAAACTGATTTGCTCAAGCAGCAATAGTTCGTTTTCAATTTCACGCCCCATGGCTTTGAGTTCGAGTGAGTCTTCACTCCCTGTCAGCACTAGTTCAACCGCCTGCTGACGCCATTCAACCTGGTAAATGGTCAGTGGCTCCATGCCTGCAGGGAAAGTACCGATGGAATCAACCCGCAACTTGATCTGATCCAACCGACTGCTAATGTCTTGCCCAACCTCCAGTTCTACACTGATGCGGCCAGTTCCACGCCAGGCAAAACTCCGGATACGCTTAATGCCCTCTACATCCTGCAGCGCTTCTTCAACTTTAATCAGAATGCCTTCTTCTATCTCCTGAGGGGCAGCGCCACGAAAGGTGGCATTGATATGAATGTAGTTAATTTCAAGCTGAGGGAACATCTGGCGCTGCATGCCGTTGTAAGTCACCAGCCCCATCACCAGAATAAATACCATCATCAGGTTGGCAGCCACCGGGTTATTGGCAAACCAGGCAATAATGCCTTTTTTAGGGTCAAGAGTATCCATGCTCTACTCCGCCTTTGCTACATCAACGGCCGCCGAGCCAGTGCGTACCATCATACCCGGCTGAGGAAAGTTTGGTGCCAGCAATACCAGTTTGTCCCCGGATTGCAAGCCATGCTCAACCAACACACTTTTTCCTTCCTGACGCACGGCCTGAATCGCCTGTCGGCGCAAGGTGTTGTCTTCATTGACCAGCCAGACATGCTGGTTTTGTACGGCGTCCTGCGGCACTTCAAACAAAGCGGGATGGGTGCGCCCTGCTAACACGACCTCGACATAATTGCCGAAACGCAAGACCGGCTGCTCGGTATTCAAGCTATAGGGATCATCCACTTCCACCACCAGGTGCCCCATGCGGGTTTTGCCATGGATCACGCCTAAATCACGCACCACCTTGGCATGGCGTTGCTGGCCTCCTAATTGCACCACGGCTGGCACGCCTGCGACCGTTTCAGGCAGGAAGTTCAAGTCAAAACCAGCGATGGGCAAAATGATTTCCGCTTGTTCAATGCTATAGATTTCACCTAAAGCCGTCCCTGTACTCACCACCTCGCCAAGCCCCACCAGCCGATTGATCACCAACGCATCGTAAGGTGCCAGAATTCGTGTGCGCTCCAGATCCCGCTGGGCTTTTTGTAAAGCGGCCTGCGCCGATTTCACACCAGCTTCGGCACTATGCAATTGTGGTTTACGCAAACCCAGGGCGGAGACTTCTTCAGCAGACAAATGGCCAAGCTCTTGCTCTGCCACCCGCGCCATGGCTTTTTCTTGCTCCAGCGCCGACCTGGCAGAAGCTACCGCCGCTTCAGCAGACAGCACCGCAGCCTGATAATCGGCCGCATCCAGTGCAGCCATCACTTCACCTTGCTTGATCAGCCCGCCAGCAACAAATGAGGGGTGCAGTTCGACGATGCGACCCGAGACTTCCGGAGTTAACCGGGTTTTCTCTTTGGCTTGAACTTCGCCAAAAACCCGTAATTCAAAACGATGAGGCCGCGGTTGCAACACCTGTGTATCAACCAATGGAGGCAAAGCCCGGCTTTCATCGGTTTCAACCGATTCAGGGGAGGTAGCCACGATCAAGGCAAAGAGTAGGATGCCAGTCAGAAAGATCCCAACTGCGATAGCGACTTTATACCAAATGTTCATGAGTTGCTCCGAAGTAAACTAGCCAAATGGCCCCAGAGTATCCGTTTTCACCCTAGGTTTTACTTGTGGTAAGGCTTAAAAGTTACCCTATAAAGTAGCAGATACAGGGCCATTAGGATATTTAAGAAGTGTTAGCGATTATGAAGAATGACACATTTTGTTGCAAAGTGACGCCACCATGACTGATGGCACGGTGGCGGGAGCTGGGGTAACGTTAAGACTTCTTTACTTTTTGTCGCGCTTTCAACAACCGCTCACGTTTATAGAGCTGGTTTGGTGTCAAAGTGGCACGCTTTTGCTCGGTGGCAAAAGGGTTATCCCCTTCACGGAACTCGATGCGGATCGGCGTACCCATGATTTGCAGTGCTTTGCGATAGTAGTTCATTAAAAAGCGTTTATAGGACTCCGGTAAGGCACTGACCTGGTTGCCGTGAATCACAATAAGCGGTGGGTTATAGCCACCCGCATGCGCGTACTTAAGCTTTACCCGACGGCCCTGCACTAAAGGAGGCTGATGATCGTCCTGCGCCATTTTCATGATGCGAGTCAAAATTGAGGTGCTGATCCGCTTGGTAGCAGAGTCGTACGCTTCTTCTACAGACTCAAATAAATTACCCACACCGGAGCCGTGCAGCGCAGAGATGAAGTGCAAACGAGCAAAGTCGATAAAGCCAAGTCGGCGATCCAGCTCTCGCTTAATCTCGTCTTTAATGCCATCGTTCAAACCATCCCACTTATTCACAGCAATTACTAAAGAGCGCCCTGCATTCAGCGCAAAGCCCAGTATGCTTAAGTCCTGATCGGCAATGCCTTGCTGGGCATCCAGCACCAGCAACACGACATTGGCCTCTTCTATCGCCTGCAGGGTTTTTACTACCGAAAATTTTTCAACTTTGTCGTCAATCCGGCCACGCCTGCGCACTCCGGCGGTATCAATTAAGATGTAATCCCGCTCATTGCGCTGCATCGGAATAAAGATTGAGTCTCGAGTGGTACCCGGCATATCAAACACCACCACCCGCTCTTCGCCAAGAATGCGATTGGTCAGGGTGGATTTGCCGACATTGGGTCGACCGACAATGGCCAGTTTGATTGGTTTATCCTGAAAGGGTTGCTCATCAACCGTCTCATCATCTGGCATGGCATCATCAAGATCGGCCAACTCAACATCGCCGGCTGTATCCGCTTGGTCCGGCTCGTCCTCCAGCTGCAATAACGGCAGCAAAGCATCATTGAGCAGTACCGACAACCCTCGGCCATGTGCAGCAGCGATCGGCCAGACCTGACCAAGCCCCAGGCTATAAAAATCAGCGACCGCCGTATCAGCATCCAGCCCGTCCGTTTTATTGGCGACCAGGAACACTGTTTTTTCTGACTTACGCAGGTATTCAGCAATCCCCATATCTGCAGAGGTCAACCCCGCTCTGGCATCCAGCATAAACAAGACGATATCAGCTTCATCAATCGCCCGCAGTGACTGCTCTGCCATTTCCACTTCAATGCCTTGGGCATCGCCATCAATACCGCCGGTATCCACCACAATGAAAGCTAGATCGTCGTACTGAACCGAGCCATATTTACGATCCCGGGTCAGGCCTGGGTAATCAGCCACAAGCGCATCTCTGGTGCGGGTTAAACGATTAAAAAGTGTCGACTTGCCAACATTGGCACGACCGACCAAAGCAACGACCGGTAACATGAACTCACCTCAGAAATAGAATAACAGGCTCATAGAGCCTGTTATGCACCCTTCTACCGCAGGCAGCCGCAGTAAAGCGTTAGCCCGGTAGTTTGGGTTAACAATAGCGCATAAACGCGGATTAAGGCAGCCGTAAAACGACTAAATCACCATTGCGGCTTTGCAGCACCAAACGTTCACCATCCGTGACCGGCGCCGTGTATAAACCTGACTTATCAAACCGATGGCGGGCGACCAGATCACCGGTACTGCGATCCAACCAATGCAAGTGCCCCTTGTTATCACCAAACACCAGGTAATCACCAAATACAGTTGGAGCCGTCACAAAATGTCGCTCCAGCGCGGTCTGTGCCCAGATCTCCTGGCCGTTGCGCCGGTCAATGGCATACGCGCGGCCAGTAGAATCAACCAGGTAGATGATATTGTCGGCTACCGCCATATTGCGGAAGCTGGCATAATCCCGCTTCCATAGCGTGCGACCAGACGATAGCTCTAGGGCCACCAACTCTCCATTGTATGCCAGAGCATAAATAGTACTGCCAATGACCAAGGGCTTTGCATCCACATCCACCAAGCGCGCCAGATCCGTCGCACCTTGCGGCGTCGCGATCACTTCTTCCCAGGCAGGTAAACCATGTTCAGAAATCAATACCCCGACTTTACCTGAGCCTGAGCCAAAGACGACCCCACCGGAAACCACCGTCGGCTCGGCCACACCACGGATAGTTAACGAGGGCAGTTCTTGCTCATAGTTCCAGCGTTTCGCCCCTGTTACGGGATCCAATGCCACCAACAAGCCTGAGCCTGTATTGACCACGATCATGCCATCACCAGCTGCGGGAGCCGCCAGTACTTCGCCTTTCACCTTGGTGCGCCAATTGATTGCTCCAGTCTCTGGGTCCATGGCGATGACTTCACCATTCTCGGTGCCGAGCAACAGGTGACCAAAGCCACGCGATAACCCCCCGGAGATCCGAGCGTTTTCTTTATTGCGGTCGAAGAATAGCCGCAAAAGGCCAACCTGCTCTTCGCGACGAATATCAAAAGCCCATAAACGTTGGCCTGACTCTAAATCAAAGGCCGAGACAATACCTGTACGATTTGCAGCATACAGTTTGTCGCCAATGATCAACGGACGCAGGCTAGAGTCAAAATGTTTGACACCATCAATCGTGGTGTGATCCCAGACCACAGTAGGACTGAATTGGTTATTGACCTCTGGCAGCACCAGTGTTTCTTTCTTTGAAGAACAGCCTGCCAGCAGCAAAACCGCAAGGCCCAGCCCCAACAAAGTTTGCATTGAGATTAACTTCACAGATTCCCCTCGACATGGACATGAGCCAACTCATCCAGTTTGATTTTTAACAATTGGTTACTTTCTGAACCATCGCTGCTGCGCGCCATTAAGTAAGCACGTTTGGCCGCTTCAGCATCACCCAGAGCCAACTGAATATCGCCCATCAGCTCCTGTTGCTGAGCCTTAAAGCTAGCAGGGACTGGTGCTTCCAAGACAGCCAATGCCTGCGCACCTTGCTCTTGCTGCAAATGCACTCTGGCCAGACGTAAGCGCGCGATTGTTTTAATCACCTTGTCTTTACTGTTAGCAATCACCCAGCTCAGCTGTTGCTCAGCCAGGCCGTACTCACCTTGCATCACTGCATCACGAGCCTTCATCATGGCCGCAAACTGAGCGTATGAGGTTCGCTCGTGCGCCGCGATATACTGTTCTGCATCGCTTAGCCAGGTCGCTTGCTGATTTTCTTT
>JAIUMG010000180.1 GCA_022565655.1 Alkalimonas sp. | reverse complement strand
ATTTGAGTGCCACACTCACCACCGCTGCGTCGGCCAAAGCGTGCCAGCTCACAACTGATGGCGTCACCAAACTGATAAGCACTCAGGCTGCCAGCTTTGGCGGCGTACTCCCATTCAACTTCGGATGGCAAGCGGAATTTTTGCCGGGATGCCTGACTTAACCAGGGAATAAACTCCGAGACAATTTCTTCAAAGCTGACATTGATCACCGGCCGATTGCCCCGGCCCCAGCCTTCATCTCGTGGACGATGTCTGCAACCGCCTTGCTCAACGCAGGTATCCCACATGGCAAACGTGACCTGATGGGCCATCATTTGAAACGCAGGAACATCAATGATTCGGTTCGGCAGCTCGGCTGCTGGGCAATCGTTAGCGCTGCAGCCCATGGTGAACTGTCCGGCCGGAACAGACACCAGCTGATAAAGTTGACGAATACCTGCCAGTCGCTCTGCTTCCAGTTGAGCCAGCCGCTCCATGCTATGGTGTTGAGTGAGCAGCTGTTGATCTTCAGAAGACGGTTTACTAATGGCGTAAGTCACGCCGATAAGCAGGCAGGCTGCTGCTGCAATGGCGCCATGTTGCAGGTGGCGTTTGGGGTTTGCAGGCTCAGCTGGCGGTGCTGCCTGCGGCTCGTCAACCGAGTGCTCTTCTTGTTGAACCGGCTGCTGAGCGCTTTGTGCAGCAGGCACCGCTACTATAGGTTTGGCTGTTGGGCGTTTAGTTGCCGAGTCGGCTGGCTGCTCGAGCTTGGCTAACACATCTGCCACACTTTGCGGTCGATCTTTTTGTCGCAACTGGATACAGGCTTCAACCAGGTTGTGCAAGCTATGACTGTATGCCGTGGTGTGCTGCAGTAAGGGAGGCAATGGATCCGGTTCATTGTCGAGGACGGCATTCAGTCGATCTTGGGCCAACGGCAGATCCTGTCCTGTCATCAGCGAATAAAGCATCATCCCTAAGGCATAGAGATCACTTGCCGGTGTCAAATCGGATTTTTTTGATAGCAGCTCTGGCGCCATATAGGGCGTCACCGATTCGAGCGATAATAAAGCGGCCAGGGTGCTGCTACTGCCGATGCATTGTGATTGACAGTAATGGGTTAGCATAGGCGATGCCAATTCTGACACCAGTATATGTTCCGGCTGGATCCCCAGATGCACGACACCTTTGGTATGCAGTTGCTGTAGCCCATCCAGCAGGGGACGCAGTAATTGGCGGATCTCTGCTTCAGGTAAGACTTTATTTGGATATTGCTGCATGAATGCTTGCAAGGATGGGGTATCGGTTTTTTCATGCGCACTAAGCATGGTGCCACCGTGTTGCAAGCATGCCAGAGTACGATTAAGGCTTGGGTGGTCGCAATCGATCAGCAGCTGAGTGACACGCTCAAAGTTTTGGATGCTTTGTTGCAGTGCATTGGCTTTACTAGCGTCGAGCACGCTGATGTCGCGAAAACTGCTGTGACGGCTAGCAAGTGCGGCCGGGAAAAACTCATTCAGAATAACCAGTCGATTGCTGGTAGAGCTCAGGGCCCGGTAACTAATACTAATGTCGTCGCTGGCAATGGCTTTGACGATGCTGTAATCATGAATGGGGGAGCCTGTTGCTAAAGGCACTCGATTTTCTGTTATTATCATTTTTAATATCGACCTGTACTTTCATTGATTAGGCGCCTCCTTGTGCTTATTGTCTCAATGGATAACTTTATGCAGTTACTGGCCGATGAACAACCTTTTTTTTAAATAAATTCATGTCTCATTAACGGGTACGGTCATTAAGGTAGGAACCATGCAGCGTCAAATGGGCTGCTGCATGGTTGATACGATGGGGTCTGGTTGGTTTTATTATTGTTTCTGAGCGATGTAGTCATGCACCAATTGTTCTAACACATCCAGTGGTACCGCACCGTTTTTTAGCACCACATCGTGGAATTCACGAATATCAAAGCGATCACCCAGTTGCTCGATGGCTTGTGCACGTAGCTCCAGTATACGGATCATGCCAATTTTATAAGCCGTCGCCTGTGCGGGCATCACGATGTAACGCTCAATGGCTTTTTGTGCATCCCCCGCCGGATTTGGCGTGTTGTCTACCAGGTATTGAATGGCTTGCTCACGGGTCCAGCCTTTGTGATGCAGGCCGGTATCAACCACCAGACGAGCCGAGCGCCATAATTCCATGGCCAGTCGACCAAAGTCAGAGTAGGGGTCTTGGTACAAACCAATTTCTTTTGGCAACAGCTCGGTATACAGTCCCCAACCTTCTGTGTAGGCGGTGTAGCCGCCAAAGCGGCGGAAGCGAGGAATATCTTCCAGCTCTTGCTGAATAGCCAGTTGCATGTGATGACCGGGTAAGCCTTCATGGTAAGCCAGCGCTTCCATTTGGTATTTCGGCATATCACTCATGCGATACAGGTTGGCATAGTAGATCCCAGGGCGACTGCCATCCATGGAAGGGCGTTGATAAAATGCTTTACCCGCCGATTGCTCGCGGAATGGCTCGACTGCTCGAACCTCCATCTCTGCTTTAGGTTTCACCAGGAATAATTCGTCCAGACGGGTTCGCATGTGATCAATCAATGCCGTTGCATCTGCTAAATAATCCGCTCGGCCTTGTTCGGTATCCGGATAATAAAATTGCGGGTCGGAACGCATAAAAGCAAAGAAATCCTGCAAACTACCTTCAAACTCGACTTGTTGCATGATCTGTGACATTTCCTGGTGAATACGGTCGACGTCATCCAGGCCAATCTGATGGATCTGCTCAGCGGTCAGATCCGTGGTGGTCATACGATTTAATGCATGTTGGTAAAAGGCCTTGCCATTAGGCAAGCGCCAGACACCATCATCGGTGCCTGCGCGTTGCTCCAGTTGCTGTAAGTAATCAATCAATTGTTGATAAGCCGGTTGCACACTGCTAAGCAGGGCCAGCTCGGCTTCATTCAACAGCAACTGTTGCTCTGCCTCGGTCAGCGATAAAGCAGCGACTTTTCGCTTGAAGTCGGCCCAGAGGATGCTGTCTTCACCATCATCAAAAGGAGCGCCCGTAATCACATTTTGGCTATCCTGAATCACATAAGGGAAAACAAATTTCGGCACGATAATGCCAAGCTCAGCCCGTTGCTCCAACTGATGCTGCAACTGCTCAAATAAGGTGGGTACCCTGTTTAATCGGCTGATATAAGCTTTGGCATCCGATTCATTGTCAATGCGGTGTTGGTTCAATAAGGTGACGGGGACCTGGGTGTGAATACCGCGCATTTGGTTGACAGGGTAGCTGTACAAACGCCAGCGGTCATTTTCCAGCTTATGTTCCAGACGCTGCTTCATCAACTGATAACTGAGCAGCACCTGGGGCTCAAGCTTATCGGTATTGATGGTTTCCAACTGTGCCAGATGCTGCTTCGCTAACTGCAAATCTTGTTGGTAACGTTCATCGGATAGATCCTGCCATAAACCGTAATTGGTTTTAAAACCCAGCTGAGTTTGACGTACAGGGTTGGTGGCAACTTCCTCATCGAAAATTTGTTCAAATAAAGCATTGGCCCGCTCAGACTCTGATTGAGTTTCTACGGCAACAGTATCGTTGGACTGATTGGTATAGGTTGGCGTGGTGGTAGCCGGCTCACAGCCGGTGATTAAAGCCAGGCTAATAGCGGTGGCGATCAGGGTCAGACGAGAGGTGTTCATGGGCGTATCCTGTTTACATGAATAGGGTCAGCACATCATTTAAGTAGCGAGCCCCTTTTGGGGTGATCTGCCAGTGCTGTTGATGCTGCTGTATCAGTTCCAGCTTAACTGCATCGCTGATAGCCGCCGAGATACTTTCGACCGGCAACCCAGTGTATGCGGTAAAGTCCAGTATTGGACAAGGTTCCAGTAAGCGCAAACGATTCATGAAAAACTCAAAGGGACGATCGGTCGGATCAATCTGGCTCCGCTGGTCCAGATAAGGCCGTGTTAAGTCCATATAGCCTTTCGGGTGCTTGACTTTGACGGTGCGCATGATGGTGTTGCGGCTGGGCAAGGTCACTTTACCATGGGCACCACAGCCAATGCCCAGGTAATCACCATAGCGCCAGTAATTCAGGTTATGTCGGCACTGATGGCCTGGCAAGGCGTAGGCCGAGGTTTCGTACTGCTGGTAACCGTTCGCCAGCAGCAACTGATGTCCTTGCTCCTGAATATCCCATAGGTGTTCATCCTGTGGCAGCACCGGAGGTCTTGAGGCAAAGGCAGTATTGGGCTCAATGGTCAGTTGGTACCAAGAGAGGTGCGGTGGTTTCAGTGCAATAGCCTGACTTAAGTCGGTCATTGCATCAGCCAGACTTTGCTTCGGTAAACCATGCATCAGGTCGAGGTTAAAGCTGTTTAAAGGGAGCTGGCTGGCTAGTTCGGCAGCTCGAATGGCTTCGTCAGCACGATGGATCCGACCCAGTGCTTGCAGCTGTTCAGGCTGGAAGCTCTGCACGCCAATGGAAAACCGAGTGACCCCGGCAGCGACGTAACCGGCAAAGCGATCGGCTTCCACCGTGCCAGGGTTAGCTTCCATGGTAATTTCACAATCCGCTTCTAGCTTGATGCGAGCTCGTACGCCATCCAGCAGTTGCTGAATCCCCTGTGCTGAAAAAACACTTGGGGTGCCGCCGCCAATAAAAATACTGGCAATGCTGCGCTCTGGTACCCACGGCAAGTCCTGCTCTAAATCGTGCAGCAGATGACTGATGTACTCTTGTTCCGGGATGCCTTGTTTCACCGCATGGGAATTAAAATCACAATAGGGGCATTTCTGAATGCACCATGGGATGTGAATATACAGAGATAAAGGCGGCAGTGTCAGGCTCAAGAGGCTAGGTATCCAAGTTGCTGCAGCTGAGTCAGCAGCTGGCTTAGGGCCTGGCCTCGATGGCTGAGCTGTTGTTTCTGTGCTTTGCTAAGCTGGGCTGCGGTACAATCCAGCTCTGGCAGGTAAAACACCGGATCATAGCCAAAGCCTCCTTCACCCGCAGGCTGTTGCTGGATCAGGCCAGCCCAGCGGCCATGGCTGATGATGGGCGTAGGATCTTCGGCATGTCGCATAAACACCAGTACACAATGAAATTGTGCCTGGCGCTGCTGCATAGGAACAGACGTCAGCTCAGACAGCAGTTTGTCGATATTGCGTTGATCATTGGCGGCTTCTCCGGCAAAGCGGGCCGAGTAGATCCCCGGAGCTCCCTGCAAAGCGTCAACAGCTAAACCAGAATCGTCAGCGATGGCGGGCAGGCCGGTTGCCAGCGCTGCATGCCGTGCTTTGATGATGGCATTCTCTACAAAGCTCAAACCGGTTTCATCGGCATCAGCCAGCTGAAACTCACTCTGTGGAACCACCCGACAAGCAAAAGGCGTAAGCATATCGCTTAATTCGGCGACTTTGCCTTGATTGCCGGTGGCCAGGACGATTGTGTTCATAAAGCCTCAAATCTTTCAGGTCGTTCTGTTGTCTAAAAGTGGTCGTTAATCCACGTAAAAGGTTTGCTCAAAGCGCAGTTGTTGTTGCTCATTGCCCTGGCGAATGTTGATTTCAAAGCGCCATAGATCTTCGTTACGAACCGTTAAGGGGGCAAAATAGTAGATGGCGTCACCGTCCTGCACACGTTTAAAGCTTAATTGCCGGACCTGCCCGAGCAAATTTCTGGCACTACCCTCCACGATGACTTGTTGCGCGGCTTGGTCCTGTTTATCCAGCACTGAGATGTTGACGATAGCGGTATAACGGCTGCGTTGTATGCCATAGTTGCTGGCAATCTCAGGGGTTAAAAAGGTGGCATTAAAAGCCAGGTAATGCACATCCCAGGGGCCAAGTGTCTGTTTTTGCTCGGCATGCAATGGTGCGCTCAACATCAGCAGCAGGGTAGCAAGATACAGGAATGATTTCATGGGTGCCTCGATGCGATGGATTTCATTTAAAAGTATAGTCCGTGATTGCTGCGAGGCATCAGAAGCCTCGCAGTACATCCCCGAGTAAGATCTGAATAAACTGCAGACCTATCAGCACCACCAGTACCGACAAATCCAAGCCACCCAGCGGTGGGATCACCCGGCGGATGGGGCGCAATAAAGGTTCGGTCAGTTGATGCATCACTTGCTCAATCGGGTTACGGCCTTGGCTAAACCAGCTCAGAATGGCGCGAATGATCACGATCCAGAATACCAGGCTTAAGGTTTCTTTCAGCAGAATAATTAAACCGGCTACCAATGCGGACGAGATGCCAACCTGGCCAAGAAACAATTGTTGTATCAACAGCATTTTGACCACGGCAACCAGCCAGGCCAGCACCAGGGTCGCTGTATCCAGCTGGCCCAAACTGGGGATCACTTTACGTAGAGGCAGCACCAACGGGTTGGTGGCTTTGACAATAAACTGGCTAAAAGGATTGTAAAAATCGGCCCGGGCCAATTGCAACCACAGACGAAGTACCACCACCATCAAGTACAAATTAAAGGCAGTATTAATTAAAAAAAACAACGCGTTGTTCATAGCGTCTCCAGACGTTGCGCACAGTTAGTAAATTATAATGTTTTGGCCATTTCGCGAGCACGCTTAATTGCGGCTTGCATGGCATTGGCCACCATGGTTTCCAGCCCTTGTTCGGCAAAAGAGGTCACGGCTTCATGGGTGGTGCCACCCTTGGACGTGACCTGAGCGCGTAACTCGGCAAAGCTTGAATCGCTGTCGAGTGCCATTTTAGC
>JAIUMG010000179.1 GCA_022565655.1 Alkalimonas sp. | reverse complement strand
CTCGTTATTGCTGGATCATGCACCGGCATTGCTGGCACGACTTCGGGCTTAGAAATCCAGCCAGTTTTTAACGGTAAAGCGCTGTTTTTCAGCGTCGTAGGCAGTTTGCATATCCGGCAGTGGCTCAAAGCGGATATCTGCTGGGATCTGATAACAACCAATTTCACTGAACTTCGACTGCAAGTCAGGCACTTCTCCACGACCTACCACATAGATCTGACAAAAATCTCCTTGGGCAGGATCCAGCTTAATCTTACGCTCAAAGGTATGCACCGTCACAGTGCCATCATCATGCAGCTCAAGTTGTGGCTGCGCGCAAGGCGTATCGAGCGTATCAGGGTTGAATAATGGCAAGCGGAACCGGCTGGGCACGTAGTTAAATGGCAACGGATAAAATGCATCCTGCCGTAGCTCCAGTGGGTAGGTATTCATTGGATAATTGTCTGTTGGTGTTTGTTCCAGAGCTTTTTCATAGGTACGAATAAAGGCGGTGAACTGCAAATTGTGCAGCCGCAGCGACGATGAAATATAAAAATGAATGTTCAGGTACTGCTCGGTGCCACCGTTGGAGAGATCGCAGTAGCGGCGAAACACCAGGTTATCTCGCCTTAAAACAAAAAACTTGTAAATGATCATCCCAAGAAACAAGGAAGGAGACAGCAAGGAAATGGTGGCGAGAAAAGCGCGAATATTTTTGTACAAGAATTGATCATCCGGCAGGCTCCAGCGCGGCTCTTTGCCAAATAACTCGGTATACATGTGGTAAATATAATCGAGGCCCAGGTGGTAGTCACGGGTAATCAATACCAGTACAGAAGCCAGTAAAATCGCCAAAATGGCGTTGATCACGATAAAATCTAACGTCAGTCGGGCGATGCTTTTCGACGCAATGTACTGACGAATTTTAAAGTTACGCCTGGGGTGAGCCGCTTTGGATGTCATCATATTTATTTTTATACTGCTGTTTGGGTGCCAGCCAAGCGCATAACGGCTTGAATTGCATGCTTAATGGACAACCATGGTAAGGCAAAATACAGCTGTTAACAATCAAAGCTTTCTGTTTGACATGCGACCCAATTTCGGACTATATTTAGTCTTGTTAAGAGGTGCCTATGAAACTGTCTGATCAAATTAAACCCATAAGTTATTTGAAAGCTCATGCTGCAGAAGTGATCCGTAATCTGCCGCGCCAAGACCACCCTTTGGTTATTACCCAAAATGGTGAAGCCAAAGCCGTGATGCAAGACATTAAAAGTTATGAGCAAACGCAAGAAACTATGGCTTTGTTAAAAATGCTGGCACTAGGGACTCGTCAGGTTGAAGAAGGAAAAGTCCAACCTGCTACTGATGTGATTGCGCAGCTGCGTCAGCGGAGTAAGCCGCGCTGATGAGTTATCAGGTATTCTTGACTGATGATGCCGCCAGAGATCTGGCAGATTTGTATGACTATATCGAATCTCATGATGCGCCAGAAAAAGCCAGCTATGTACTCGATAGCATTGAAAAAGCCTTTTTAAGCCTTGCAGAATCCCCTGAGCGAGGCCATTTCCCACAAGAACTACTGGCTATTGGCTTGCGTGAATACCGGGAAATCCACTTTAAACCCTACCGCATTATTTATCGGCTGATGGCTGAAAACGTCTATGTAATGGTGATCGCCGATGGCCGTCGTAATATGAATGCATTACTGCAGCGTCGTTTGTTGCAAGCTTGGTGAGAAAAAATGGGCTGTTGGGGCTGGGGGGATTTACGAAAGCCGTCCCTGGCTTTCGCCCTGCGGGCAAGCGCTAAAGTGCTGTTCTAAAACGCTCCCGGCGTTTTGGTGAACCCCCTACGTGGGTTCTCAATCTCCTTTCACAGCAGACAAAAAGAAAAGGCCCACACTTGCGTGTGAGCCTTTTCTTTTTGTTGGTGGAGCTGGGGGGATTTGAACCCCCGTCCGAAAAACCTAAATCTTCGGTACTACATGCTTAGCCAATTCATTTAGTTAACCCTATGAGCGCCGAATGGCAGGCTATCGTCGGGCGAGCCTGATTGGTTTTAACATTTTGACTCCAGGCGAAGTCTCCATGCGATCCTGTTAGGGGTGATCTTCCGTTATCTCTGCATACAGGCATACGTGAGCGGAAGAGCTATCTACTGCCTATTAAGCAGCGATTGCGTAGTTTTCGTCGTTTGCGACTATTGGTTTGCGGCTGTTTAACGAGGCCTACCGCACCTCGGCATGCACCTTAGAGTTCGAGAGTCCCGTCGAATCCAGTATCAGCCCCGAATTCAGCAGTGATGTCGCCCACTAATGCGTTGTAACACTTCTATTGTACGTGCTTGTGGTGATTGGCACAAGCAACTTGCAGTCGCTGTTATCAGCAGTTGATGTTGTTTTATCAACTGCCTTGGTACTTAGATGGGGATGAGAGCCGATAGTTTCAAGACAACCGCTGTTTATATTTAGCGCTTGCTATGTTTCATCATGCGCTCTTTTTCCCGCGCCCAGTCTCTATTTTTGATGTCGCTACGCTTATCGAAGTGCTTTTTACCTTGTGCCAGATGAAACTCGACTTTAACCCAGCAAGCTTTCCAATACATAGCGGTAGCTATAAGGGTATAGCCACCTCGTTCGGTCAGGCCAATCAGTTTGGCGATCTCACGCTTTTTAAGCAGCAACTTGCGGCTGCGCTCTGGATCACAAATCACATGGCTGGATGCACTCTTTAATGGCTGAATTTGGGCGCCAAATAAATAGGCCTCCCCTTGATGGATAATGACGTAGGAGTCAGACAAATTCACTTTGCCTTCACGAATACTTTTTACTTCCCACCCCTGTAAACTAATGCCAGCTTCGAATTTATCTTCTAAAAAGTATTCGTGCCGGGCTTTTCTGTTCAGTGCGATGGTACTGCTTTGCGATTTAGGTTTTTTCTTTGTCATAGTCGCCTAGTATACGAGATCTTGGGGGCTGCTTGCTATGGTCTTTTCAAACCTTGTTGATAGAGACTTTTCTGCTACAATCTGCCTCTTGTTGTGAGGGGAGTGAGTATGCCACAAATTGAGCGCAGTGCCCTGGTTTTTTACAGTGCTCAGCAAATGTTTGATCTGGTGAACGATATTGATCGTTACCCGGAGTTTTTACCCGGCTGTAAAGCCGCCCGTATTCTAAAACAAACACCGGACCAAATGGAAGCACAGCTGGATATAGGTAAAGCCGGGCTGGGTAAATCCTTTACCACCTTAAACCGGCTAACGGCGCCAAGCCGTATTGACATGAACTTAGTGGATGGCCCCTTTAAGCAACTGCAAGGTGGCTGGCAGTTTATTGAACTGCAGCACAATGCCTGCAAAGTGCAGCTGCAGCTGGAGTTTGAGTTTAGTAATAAGTTGGTTGAAATGGCGTTTGGTAAATTGTTTAAAGAATTAACGGCAGCGATGGTCAATGCCTTTACTGAACGTGCGAAACAGATTTATGGAGCGCCTGATGTCTGAATCCGTCACCATAGAAGTGGTGTATGCTTTGCCAGAGCGGCAATCGTTGCTGACGATTAATGTGCCGGCAAATTGCACTGTACAGCAGGCCATTGTGCGTTCAGGGATCCTGGATATGTATCCTGATATTGAGCTGGAGAACCAGAAAGTAGGTATTTGGAGCCGGGCCGTGAAGATGACGGATCGGGTCAAAGCAGGTGATCGCGTTGAGTTGTACCGGCCATTAATTGCTGACCCGAAAGAATTGCGCCGGCGTCGGGCTGAAAAAGCAAAGCAGGAAGGGCGGGCTAATCAGGTGACGGGCGGCAAGGCGCTGAATAAAACATCATCTTAATCTGAACTGTGGCCCAGCCAACCTGGCCGGGCGTCACGCCATGCTATCCATTGCTTTTACAGATCCAATGGGGTATCAAAATCTTCCGGGATATCAAAGTCGCCTTGCAGCTTACTTAAACGACCATCCGAAAAGTGCACGATCAAGGATCGTTCCATATGATCGCCATTACCACGTTGGATGGCGTAATAGTAATGCCAGATATTGTCATCGAAACTGTTTTGCGCAACTGGGTGGCCTAACACAAAACGAACCTGCTCTTTGGTCATCTGCACCCGCAGCTTATCGACATCTTTTTGTTCCATGTAATTCCCTTGCGGGATATCAATACGGTAAATCCAGCTACTGCACGCACTCAGGCTGCCTGCGAAGCAAAGAATAATTAGCCATTTAGATACTACTTTCATTGGTTTCATCGTCTCATCAATCAAGTTGCAGCTATCATACCTGAAGCGGCCGGTAGCGTAAAACCTTCTGACTCAGGGCGCGCACAAAAGTTCACGTGCGTTCGCCAGGGCACTGGCGCTGATATTCTCGCCAGCCAACAGGCGGGCAATTTCCGTGACACGCTCTTCATCGCTTAACGCGCGAATACGGGTTTCAGTGGCGACCCCATCGGTGTACTTTTCAACAAACAACTGTTGATGGCCCAGGCTGGCAACCTGAGGCAAGTGGGTAATACAGATCACCTGGCAGCGCTCTCCTAGCTGGCGTAGCAAGCGGCCAACACCAGCTGCGACCGGGCCGCTAATGCCCACATCCACCTCATCGAAAATCAGCGTAGGTGTGGTGATTTGATCGGCCAGAATCACTTGCACCGCTAAACTGATGCGGGATAACTCACCACCGGACGCGACTTTATGCAGTGCTTGCAGAGGCTGGCCAGGGTTGGTACACACCTGAAACTCAATTTTATCGAACCCAAGCGGCCCGGCTTTTTCCAGTGACTGCGGCAGTACTTCAATGGCAAATTGGCCATTTTGCATATTCAGTTCGTGCATGCTCTGGCTGATTAACTGGCTTAACTGGCTGGCTGCTTGCTGGCGTTGTCGGCTCAGTTGGTCGGCACTATGCTGGTAATGCTGCTCAGCTTCAGCAAGCTGCTGGGCTAACTCATCCAACCGGGCATCATCCCGTGTTAATGCCTGCAGTTGCTCACTAAGTTGCTGGTGATAGCTGGGAAGTTCTGTTTCATTGATTTGATGTTTACGGCTTAACTGCAACCATTGGCTGAGTCGCTCATCCACTTCATGCAAGCGGGCAGGGTCCAACTCCAGATGTTCACTGTAGTGGCGTAGCTCACGGCTGGCTTCTTCCACTTGTACCAGGGCTTCGCTGAGCATTTGGTGCACAGAGCTTAGCGCCGGGTCGAGTTGAGCCAGTTGTTCCAGCTGTTGAGTATTGTTATTCAGTGCCTGATATATACTGGCCTGATCGCTATCATACAATTGTTCCAAACAACGCTGACTGTCGGTAACCAATTGCTGGCCATGGTTGAGCCGACGATGCTCTGCTTCCAGTTCAGGGTATTCCTGATCGCCTGGGGCAAATTGATCCAGCTCGGCCACCTGATATTCCAGCAGTTGCTGTTGAGCTTCACGCTGCTGACAGGCCTGCTGCAGTTGTTGTTGCTCTTGTTTCAACTGCTGCCACTGTTGCCAATAGGTACGACATTGCTGCAAGCTGGGCTGGTGATTGCCGAAAGCATCGAGCAACTGGCGTTGATAATCCGCTTTTAACAATAACTGGTGAGCATGTTGGCCATGAATGCTAAGCAAATGCTGACCGAGCGCTTTTAATTGTTGCGCTGGCACCTGAACGCCATTGATGTAACCGCGAGAGCGCCCTTCGCAACTGATCACCCGACGGATAATGCATTCCTGGCCCATTGACAGATCCTGTTGTTCCAGCCACTGCTGCGCTTCTGTCAGGGTACTGATATCAAAGGTAGCCACAATATCCGCTTTGTCTGCGCCAGGGCGGACCATGCTGGCTTCGGCCCGTTCACCGAGACACAAAGCCAGTGCATCCAGGGCGATGGATTTTCCGGCGCCGGTTTCACCGGTGATACTGGTCATACCGTTGGACCAGTCCAGTTCAAGGGCGCGGACGATGGCAAAGTTACTGATATGAAGATGACACAGCATAACGGACTCCTGCATGGATACCTGTCGTCTTAGCGTGCTTTGCTGACACAAAAAAGACTGTTTAAATAGACAGTGTAAATCTATACAGTAATTGCTGGTTTTGCAAGCATCTGCTTAATAAAGTTTGCTGCCCCAGCCTAGTTTATTACGCAGAACATGGTAATAGCTGTAGCCGGGTGGATGGATCAGGCGCAGTGGCCGGGGGTGTTTACGAATAAAGATATCATCGCCTGGCATTACCGCCAGGATCACATGGCTATCGCAGCTAATTTGCAAGTGAGCATCATTGGTATCGGCGACTTTCAAATGAATTTCACTGTTGCCTGCCACCACCAGTGGGCGGCTACTCAGTGTATGTGGGAACATCGGCACCAGTGTCATGGCATCCAGATCGGGGGTCAGAATAGGCCCGCCACCGGATAATGAATAGGCGGTAGAGCCAGTGGGCGTACTGATGATCAGGCCATCTGAGCGTTGGCTAAAGACAAACTCATCATTGATGTAAGCTTCAAACTCAATCATATGGGCGACTTTATCGGCATGCAGTACCGCTTCGTTAACAGCGCTATTGCTGCTTTTGATGGTGCCATGCCGATGGATGGAGATTTCCAGTAAATTGCGTAATTCAGTTTTAAATTGCCCAGCCAACACATCGGTTAAAGGTTGCTCAAAGTTTTCTGGCGATAAATCCGTTAAAAACCCCAAGTTGCCTCGATTGACCCCCAGTACCGCGATATCAAAACGGGATAATACCCTGGCCGCGCCAAGCATAT
>JAIUMG010000178.1 GCA_022565655.1 Alkalimonas sp. | reverse complement strand
CCATAATCCACGCGAGCAGCAAGCCGCTTTGCATGGCTTTGGTCAGCGTGCTAATGCGGCGCATTACAATAGTTTTGAAGCACTGATCATCTTCGCTTGTGCTGTGTTAGCCGTCGCCATCAGTGGCACGGTCGATGGGATGACGGAGATCCTGGCCTGGTTGTTTGTCTTATCACGCCTGGGCTATTTGTTGTGTTATTGGTTTGATTGGGCCAGCCTGCGTTCGATGGTTTGGATGGTTGGCATGGTATCGGCCTTAACGATGGTCGGCCGGGCTATCTGGGGGGGATAAGCGTCCTGGTTAAGTAAGATGATGCTTTGCGCTAGTCGTGCGGGAATTGACCTGACAAGCGATGACTATAAAAAAGCCGGCACTGAGTGCCGGCTTTTTTAGAGAGTCTGACTCAACGTTGATTCTCTCGGTTAACCGCCCGATAACCGATGTCTTGCCGGTAAAACATATCCTGCCAGCTGATTTTATCCACCAGCTGATACGCAGCTTGTTGGGCTGCCGTCACATTTTCTCCCAAAGCGGTCGCACAAAGCACCCGACCGCCACTGGTCAGTACCTGGCCATCCTGTAATGAGGTGCCGGCATGAAATACTTTGGCTTTGGCTGAGTCTGCTGTCTCCAGGCCGTTGATGACATGGCCTTTGGCATAACTATCTGGGTAACCACCTGCTGCCAGCACCACACCGAGCGCCGCTTCAGACGTAAAGCTGATATCGCTTTGTGCTAGTTTGCCTTCTACAGCTGCCAGACACAGGGCGACCAGGTCGGATTCCAACCGCATCATAATGGGTTGGGTTTCCGGATCGCCAAAACGGCAATTAAACTCCAATACTTTGGCCGTACCATCAGGAGCAATCATCAGGCCCGCGTACAAAAAGCCAGTAAATACATTGCTTTCAGCGGCCATGCCTTGCACGGTCGGGTTGATAACTTGATCCATTACCCACTCATGCACTGCAGGAGTGACCACCGGAGCCGGTGAATAGGCGCCCATACCACCCGTGTTTGGCCCTTTATCGCCCTCATCACGCGCTTTATGATCCTGCGATGAAGCAAAGGGCAGCGCGTGGCCACCATCCACCATCACAATAAAGGACGCTTCTTCACCAACTAAAAACTCTTCAATCACAACCCGGCTGCCGGCATCACCAAATTTATTGCCAGCCAGCATATCGTCAATGGCTGCAAAAGCTTCAGCTTCGGTTTGGGCAATAATAACGCCTTTACCTGCCGCTAAACCATCGGCTTTAATGACGATGGGGGTACCCAATTGCTGCACGTAATTTTTGGCTGGTGTGATGTCAGTGAATGTTTGGTACGCGGCTGTAGGGATCTGATGGCGAGCCAGAAAATCTTTGGCAAAGGCTTTAGAACTCTCCAGCTGAGCAGCTGCCTGGGTTGGGCCAAAGATCGCTAGCTTATCGGCACGAAAGGCATCGACAATGCCTTTCGCCAGTGGTGCTTCCGGGCCAACAATGGTCAGCGCAATATCATGCTCCAGTGCAAAAGCTTTTAAAGCTTCGACATCATCTGCCGCGATGGCCAGGTTCTCAAGCTGAGCTTCCAAAGCCGTGCCTGCATTACCTGGGGCAACAAAGACTTTGCTTACCAGAGGAGATTGTGCGGCTTTCCAAGCCAGTGCATGTTCGCGGCCACCGCCGCCGACTACCAGTACGTTCATTAGGGTTTCCGATATTTACTGTTGAGGTTTACGAAACTTAAGGGTCATACGATCGCTCTCACCAATGGCAAGGTAGCGATCCCGATCCTGCTCTCCAAGACGAAGGCTTGGGGGCAGTGTCCAGACACCACGTGGGTAATCTGCTGTATCCCTAGGGTTACTATTAATTTCACTGGTGGCTACCAGTTCAAATCCAACCTGTTCAGCCAGCTCAATCGCCAGACTTTGCGGGAAATAGCCGCTGTTTTGCCAGTCGCTCTGCAAACGGTCTTCTGGCAAGCGGTGCTCAACCACGCCCAGAATACCGCCGGGTTTTAATGCGGTATAAAAATGGCGAAACGCAATGAGCATGGCCGCTTCCTGCCCTTGATTGTACCAGTTATGCAGGTTACGAAAGGTGAGTACCACATCGGCGCTATTGGCTGGTGCAATTTCAATGCCTTCAACGGGCGCGAACTCTGTCAGTTTGACTTTGCTGTACACCTCGTTGGCCGCCATTTTCTCTTTAAAAGCGCGCAAGGTGCGTTGGGCATAATCGGAGCTGCTATTGGCAGGGAAGTGAGCGGCATACAGCAAACCATCTTCACGCAGCAGAGGGGCCAGTATTTCAGTATACCAACCGGCACCAGGAGCGATTTCAACCACATGGCTGGATGGAGTGACTTCAAAAAAGCTTAGTGTTTCTACAGGATTACGGAAGCGATCCCGGGCTGTATTGACGTCTGTGCGGCTCGGATGATCAACCGCAGCCTGAAGTGCGTTGTCAGAGGCCGAGGCGGGAATGCTGAGCAATAAAGCTGAAAGCACAGCTGGTACGATGCGTTGGAGGTTAAGAGTCATGGGAGTATCCTTTTGAGTCAGTTTGTTTGTATGGATAATAAACACCCGGTGCGCATCTGCAAAAAAACAGAGCACCACTCACACCGTTGAAGCTCGGCGTTAGTGTATCAAAGCCGACAATAAAAAGCAGCGATTACCATCAGTTGAACTTGCTGCCATTATAAGTGGCTGGTCTTTTTCTGTGGCGGGTACTTCTTTATGGGAATAAATATACCCTTGCTGGCGTAGGGGGGTCACAGTTTTAGTGCTCTATGGTAGAATATCGGGTCTTCAATTTGGGTGGCTTATGTTAGAGCGTATTAAAATCGTATTGGTTGGCACATCACACAGCGGCAATATTGGCTCGGTCGCGCGGGCAATGAAAACCATGGGGCTCAGTCGCCTCTGTCTGGTTCAGCCGCAGGCTGAAATCGATGGGCATGCTTATGCACTGGCGGCAGGAGCCAGTGAGTTATTAAGTTCTGCAGAGCAGTTTGACAGCCTGGCTCCCGCGGTTGCCGATTGTGGCTTGGTGGTGGGAGCAAGTGCCCGCTCCCGAACCTTATCCTGGCCCATGCTGGAACCCCGTGCTTGCGGGGAGCTGGCCATCGCTGAAGCCGCTCAGCATGAGGTGGCCCTGGTGTTTGGCCGTGAAAATAATGGTTTGACCAACGAAGAGCTGCAGCTTTGCAATTATCATGTTTGCATTCCCGCCAACCCTGACTATAGCTCATTGAATCTGGCGATGGCTGTGCAAATTGTTGCTTATGAAACGCGAGTGGCCTATTTGGCTGGCCAACAAGCTGGTGCAGAAGCTGCTGATATCAAGTACCCGAGCTCGGCTCAGATGGAGAATTTTTATCAGCATCTGGAACAAACGCTGGATGAGACTGGTTTTATTGTGAGGCAGCATCCTGGTCTGGTGATGACCAAGTTAAAACGGATGTTTAACCGAGCCAGGCCAGAAGAAGCTGAATACAATATTTTGCGCGGTATTCTTACCTCGATACAAAAGCGTATTAAAGCGGCGTCCTCCGAGCAAGGGCAGCGCTGATGTTTGGTGGGATAAAAGAAGATATTCATAGTGTATTTGAGCGTGACCCGGCGGCACGCACCACTTTTGAAGTTCTGACCAATTATCCCGGCCTGCATGCCATTTGGTGGCACCGGCTTAACCATCGGTTGTGGCGAGCGAACTGGAAGTGGCTGGCTCGCTTTCTCAGTTCGATCACTCGATGGCTGACCGGTATCGAGATCCACCCAGGAGCAACCATTGGCCGCCGTTTTTTTATCGACCATGGCATGGGCGTGGTGATCGGTGAAACGGCGCTGATTGGTGATGACTGTACCTTGTACCATGGGGTGACCTTAGGCGGCACCAGTTGGAAGGCCGGGAAACGACACCCGACACTGGAACATGGTGTGGTGATTGGCGCTGGTGCCAAAGTGCTTGGCCCGCTGACAGTAGGCAAAAATGCCCGTATTGGCTCCAATGCTGTGGTGGTGAAAGATGTACCTGATGGGGCAACCGTAGTGGGGATCCCGGGTCGGGTTGTGGCGCAAACTGGCGCTGAAATGGATGAAGAACGCCTAGAGTTGGCGCAGAAGTATGGTTTTAACGCTTATGCCGTTTCGGCCGATAACCCTGACCCCGTAGCCAATGCGATTGGCCGGATGTTGGACCATATTCACGTCCTGGATAAGCGCGTTGCAGAACTTTGTCACAGTATTAATGAACTTGGTGGCAATGTGTGCGAAGACATGCCCAGTGTTGAAGTTGATGATGATGATTTTAAAAAAGCAGAACAGCGTGCCGCAAAGCAACGCAAGCAGGATTTAGAGGCTTTTGACCCTGAAATCTGATGTGCTTAATACCTGACTATATTACATGGTTTTATACTTGACTAAAATAGTCGGGAATGTACAATGTCATGCATGAACCAAACCCTTGACGGCAACGCCATCTGGAGCATGACATGAGATTGACATCCAAAGGACGCTACGCAGTGACTGCGATGTTAGACGTCGCTCTGCATAATCATAGTGGCCCGGTGTCACTGGCGGATATTTCAGAGCGCCAAGGCATTTCTTTGTCTTATTTAGAACAGCTTTTTGCCCGGTTACGAAAACAAGGCTTAGTTAGTAGTGTGCGTGGGCCCGGTGGCGGTTATCAGTTGGGGCGAGCTCCGGCTGAAATTGCTATTGCTGAAGTGATTAGCGCTGTGGATGAATCCATTGATGCGACGCGCTGTCAGGGCAAGTCAGATTGTCAGGGCGGTGTGCGCTGTTTAACGCACAGCTTATGGAGTGACTTAAGCCAGCGTATCGAAGACTTTTTAGCGGGGATCACGCTCGGTGAGCTGGTTCAACAAAACGACGTACAAATGGTCGCCAAGCGCCAGGAAAAAGCCCCTCGAACGATGAATGATATTGAAGTGAGTTGCCAGCTGTAGGCAGCCTAAGTGGAGCCAAAAATGAAATTACCTATTTATTTGGATTATGCGGCGACAACTCCGGTTGATCAGCGTGTTGCAGAGAAGATGATGCAATATATGACCATGGATGGCCAGTATGGCAACCCAGCGTCCCGCTCTCACCGTTTCGGCTGGCAAGCCGAAGAGGCTGTTGAACTGGCTCGTAGCCAGGTCGCTGAGCTGGTGAACGCAGATCCACGTGAAATCGTCTGGACCTCAGGCGCCACTGAATCGAACAATCTGGCCATTAAAGGTGTTGCTGGTTTTTACCATAAAAAAGGTAAGCATCTGATTACCTTAAAAACAGAGCACAAAGCGGTATTGGATACCATGCGTGCGCTTGAGCGCGAAGGATACGAAGTCACCTATCTTGATGTCCTGCCCAATGGTTTGGTGGATATGGATGCGCTGAAAGCCGCTATTCGTCCCGACACCGTTCTGATCAGCATTATGTTTGTCAATAATGAAATTGGTGTAGTGCAGGATATTCCTGCTATTGGTGAGTTGTGCCGTGAAAAAGGCATTATTTTTCATGTCGATGCGGCTCAGGCAGCCGGTAAAGTCGATATTGATTTACAGCAGCTGAAAGTCGACCTGATGTCGTTTTCTGCGCATAAAATTTATGGCCCTAAAGGGGTTGGAGCACTGTACGTGCGCCGCAAGCCACGCATCCGGCTGGAAGCACAAACACATGGTGGTGGTCATGAGCGTGGTATGCGCTCTGGTACACTGGCCACCCACCAAATTGTTGGGATGGGTGAAGCCTTCCGTATCGCTAAAGATGAAATGGCGACTGAGCGTCAGCGTTTTGAGACCTTGCGCCAGCGCTTGTGGGATGGCGTAAAAGATATTGAGCAAGTCTTCCTTAATGGTGATGATGCACAACGAGTGCCTGGTATTACCAATATCAGCTTTAACTATGTTGAAGGTGAGTCATTGATTATGGCGCTAAAAGATATTGCTGTGTCATCTGGGTCTGCCTGTACATCAGCCAGTTTGGAGCCATCTTATGTGCTCAGGGCGTTGGGCATGAGTGATGAGCTGGCGCATAGCTCAATCCGTTTCAGCATTGGTCGTTACACCACCGAAGAAGAGATCGACCACACCATCAAAATTGTCAATGACGCCATCACTCGCCTGCGTGACATGTCGCCCTTGTGGGATATGTACAAAGACGGTATCGATTTAAATTCAGTTGCGTGGGTTGCTCACTAACGCTCACTTGACTGACTCAGGAGGTAACAGGTATGGCTTACAGCAGCAAAGTAATAGATCACTATGAAAACCCCCGCAATGTGGGTGCTTTTGAAAAAGACGATCCGACGATCGCTACTGGTATGGTCGGCGCACCGGCCTGTGGTGACGTGATGCGTTTACAGTTAAAAGTAAACGCTGAGGGCATCATTGAAGATGCACGCTTTAAAACCTATGGTTGTGGCAGTGCTATTGCATCCAGTTCGTTGGTGACCGAGTGGGTCAAAGGGAAAACTCTGGCGCAGGCTCAGGACATTAAAAACACCGATATTGCTCAGGAGCTGGCTTTGCCCCCGGTTAAGATCCACTGTTCGATTCTGGCCGAAGATGCGATCAAAGCGGCTATCGCCGACTACCAGCAGAAGCATGGTAGTCAGGAGTAAGCATGGCGATTTCAATGACGACAGCTGCGGCGGAGCGTGTTCGCCATTTTCTTGCTAATCGTGGTAAAGGCTTAGGGCTGCGCGTTGGGGTAAAAACCACCGGCTGCTCTGGCCTTGCTTATGTTCTCGAGTTTGTCGATGAGCTGAATCAGGAT
>JAIUMG010000177.1 GCA_022565655.1 Alkalimonas sp. | reverse complement strand
CTTGCTGCTGATTGGCGGTAAAGGCGGGGTGGGGAAAACCACGGTATCTTCTGCTTTGGCGGTGCTGGCCAGCCAGCGGGGCCAGAAGGTATTGTTGGTATCGACCGATCCGGCGCACAGCTTGGCCGATGCCTTTGGCCGGGCGCCAATAGGGGATCGCATTACCCGCTTGGTCCCCAACCTGGATGGGCTGGAGCTGGACCCAGACCGCGAAGTCGAGCAGCATCTGGCCAAAGTTAGCGCCCAGTTAAAGCGTTTTACCCGGCCTGACATGTTTGCCGAAGTCGAGCGACAGATGCGTCTGACCCGCCAGTCGCCAGGGGCGCAGGAAGCCGCCATGTTAGAACGCATAGCACAGACCATCGAGCTTGGCCTGAGCGACTACGATTTACTTATTTTTGATACCGCACCCACCGGCCATACGCTACGCTTGCTGAGCTTGCCTGAAGCGATGGCGGCCTGGACCCAAGGGCTGCTGCAGGCCAATCAACGCTCAGAAAAACTTGGTGATGTGCTCAGCCATTTAACCCCCAAAGCCGGCCGTGATCTGGATAACCCGCTGGGCGATCCTAAGGATCATGCCACTGCCGGCATGGATGAGCGCAGCAAAGCCATCACCGAAACCTTGTTGGCCCGCCAGCGTTTGCTGCAGCGCACCCGCGAAGTCTTGCTGGATAACAAGTTAACGGCACTGTTGTTTGTACTGACCCCGGAAAAACTGCCGATCCTGGAAACAGCAAGGGCTGTGACCAGTTTGCAGCAGGAAAAGCTGCCCTTGGCAGGCTTGGTGGTCAACCGGGTACTGCCCGATAGTGCCGACGGTGATTTTTTAGCCAAGCGGCGTGAGCAGGAGCAACTGCATTTGGCACAAATCGCTACAGAATTTGCTAAGCTGCCGCGTTACCAGCTGCCGCTGCAAGCCACCGATATTCAGGGATTGAAGGCATTGCAGCATATGGCGACGTTGCTGGAAGCGGTTGGCATTTAAAGCTTCGCTCTTACTCCTGTTTCAGCTTAGCCAGATCATGGCTAAAGCCACCGACAAAAAAGCGGTTGATGTTGCGGATCAGTGGTAAGCGTTTAGTCATCGGCAGTCTGCGTTCACGTAAACAATAGCTGCCATAGTTCTGACCATTTTTGCTGATGTCCGGGCCAGAGATCACACCGCTGTGATTGTCTAAAATAGCTCGTACTTTTTCTACCGGTAGCCTCACTTCCTGGGCGATCACTTCGGCAGTCCGTACTTGATACTTGGTGGTGGCCAGGGCTGCGAGAACCAGACGTTCGTCTTGTGTCAGGCTGGCAGCCTGACCCCAGTCTTTCAGCTGATCCCGTTTCAGCAGATCCTGCAGCATGGCATAAAAAATCATATCCCGAATGGTGGAATCCTGAGTTTTTAAGCCGAGTTTAAGGTACCAGCGGGTAATGCGGGCATCCGATGAATCGATTAAGCGGCTTTTCAAGGTTTTATACCGTTTGAAAGCCTGGTCTGCAAATTGCTCTACTACAGCAACCGGGATCCGAGGCCACTCAGGAACACTGGGCCGTTGCGCTGCATCACCAACCAGTGGAATAACTGGCAGAAAAGTGGTTTCTTTGTTTTTTGCATCGGTATCAGTAAAGCGGAAAAGATCGGCACAACCCTGGTATCCTTCAGCAACAACTTTATAGGCTTCTGGCATGGCGAAGTGGTGTTTTAAAAAATGATAGCAATTAAGCCGGCCCAGTTGATAATCATGATGGCGAAAGCTCTCATGCAGAAAGCCACCAAAACCACCCGTTAGCCCACAGGCGATGGGGTGCGGCTCGGGTTGCTCATGTTCGTCTCGTTGTGCTGATGCTTTGGCATCACTTTGGTATCGGATCGGTGCGATCAGGTAGCGACTAAACACGCTTTCATCCAGAGCAGCAATGGCTTCATCTGGTTTGCATCGCGCCTGATTTTTCAACGTGGGTAACAGTTGTTTGATGATGCTTAATAATGAGTTATCACCATCAAACTCAGGAAAGTCACCACTTTCCGGAAATGGATCCACCATGATGACGGCTCGATCCACTGGATTGGTTTTGGTGTCTTTGCGGGCATTAGCTTTAGGTGGTTTTTTCATCAGCGCCCAGCGGGTCAGCTCAAAGGGCTCATTATCCAGCATACCGCCATCGACTCCCGTGTAGCTCATGCTGAAGTGCTCTTCTTCACCAAGCTCTGGTTGCAACGGATACATGATAGAACCACTGTCCAATGGCCAACGGCGATTCTGATAGTCTGCCAATGTTGGAATGTCATAGTTGATAGCGGCCAGACCCACAGGGAAAGCACCCGACAACAGAGCTGCATTGGCGTAATGCTGCCAGTTTGGGTCTTTCTCGGTCAAGTGATTCAATTGGTGCAGGTTTTTAATCGATAGGGTGACATGTTGGCTTGAATCTGCCCATGCCGATGGTGCGGGGGTAGCGCCTAAGCCTTCCAGCACAAAGTGAGCTCGGTCAGCATGCAATGTCATGGGGTAGCCGGTGCCCAATGCGCCAGAGAATCTGACCAGATAGGGAACGCCGCGTAAGTTGGTGTGGCTGAAAAATAGATGAAGCTTTTCAGCAATATAGGGCTTAGCAGGTTGCTCTGCATCTAAATGGCAAAATGATTTTTGTACAATATGGTCCAGCAAGGTACTGTCGAGTGCGGAGCGAGCTGGCTGGTCTGGCTCAAGATCATTTTGGTTCAGTAGCGCCTGATTTAAAATGGCGGCGTCTTCTATAAAGCGTGGGTAACGGACCCAGGCATCGTAAAGTCGAGGCAAGGTGCAGTGAGGGTGCTGACGGCTGAAGCCTGAAGCAAGTAGTGGAAAAGCCAGTGCACCGGTTAGTGCCCCTGCTGATGCACCACTGATCACCGATATCACCACCTGATGATCGGGCACTACTTTTTCGTTATCGGAGTTTTTCGTTTTTTCGTCTTCCCAGCATTGCAATGCAAACAGCAGGTAATCAATCACCCCGGCGGTGTAAGCACCGGCAGAGATAGCTCCCGCCATGGTTAAACCGATTTGAAACTGTTTGTCCGACATGAATTGGCTCCTGAACACGTAGCAAAGTGACCTGAGCCAGAGCAATCCAGAAGAAGCAATAAGTTAGCGGGATCAGCCATGGTCAGGTCATGTAACGTAAGGGCGCATGATTGCACCCACAATGCCCAGACCACAGAACCACTTACATCCCAGGCGCATACTTATTGTTAAGAAAATGATAGCAGCAGGGCGCACTGACTGCAATGCCAAACTGTGTGTTTTATGAGTATGTTTGTGTGGCTATGCTGAGTTTGTAAAACTTACTCTGCCAAGGCCACTACTTGATTGCGGCCATTTTGTTTGGCCTGATACAGCGCCTTATCTGCCCGGGCAAATACTTCATCAAAATACTCTTGTTGATCTGGGTTTAAGCTGGCAACACCAATACTCACTGTGGTCGTTATGTTTTCTGGTTCTAATTGTTGCAATTTTTGACACAATAAGGTTGCTTTGTGGCGGGCAGGCTTAAGCTCAGTTTGGTTTAATAGCACCACGAATTCTTCGCCACCGAAACGCGCTACATAATCATCATCGTTAAATTGTTGCCGAAGTGCTTCGGCAAGACGCTTGAGTACGTTATCTCCAGTTTGATGGCCATATTGATCGTTAATTTGTTTAAAGTGATCGATATCAATCACCAAAACAGACAATGGCAGATGGTTACGATACGCCTCGGCAAAACGGCGCTTGGCGACTTCACTCATAAAATGACGGTTGTATAGTCCTGTCAAATGGTCTTTGGTCGCCAGCTCTAGCAGCCGTTGTCGTTCACGGGTAAGCTGCTCGACCAGTCGGTTGGATGAAATTAAATTGTTGATGCGGGCAAACAGCTCTTCATCAAGTACAGGCTTCGAGATGTAATCGTTGGCACCAGATTGCAATGCTTGAATACGACGATTGATACTCTCCAGACTGGTGACGGCAAGAATAGGAGTTTGTTGGTAGCAGGTTTCAGAGCGTAGTTGCCTGATAAAATCAATTCCTGTTTCATTTTCTTGCAATACGATGTCTGTCATGATCAATTCGTACTTATTGTGCTGCAATAATTTGTGGGCTTCAGCAATGGAAAATGCATGATCCATTTGCAAGCCGAGACGCTTTAGTTTGGCATCGGTGGCATTGGCTATCGTTAGGCTATCCTCCAGATACAAAGCCTTGCCGCTGATGTTGTAACGAAAGGGGCCTAAAGGGATTAGAGCATGTAAGGCCTCCTCTAGCCGAGGTAGGTCATCTTTACGGATAATATCTGTAGTGCCAGCCGTGAGTGCTGATGAGAGTAGTTCTGGGTTGGATTCCGAGGTCACTATAAAAATCGGGACTTCGTTATTGGTGTGTCCTTGCCTGATATGCTGACAAAACTCAATGCCGGTCAAGTCGGGTAAATACATAGCAACGCAGACAAACTGATGATGATGTTCACGCATGGCTCGAAAACCGGCCGTGGCTGAATCGACAAATGTTATATCAAAGTCATAGGTTTCCAGCATTCGCGAAAGAATGCGCTGGTATGTAGGACTGGGTTCAATAATAAGTGCGTGCATACATAGCCTTTATCGATGCTGATTAAATAAATATGATTTTCTTAAGTCTATAGCAAGATCAGGGTTGTGAGACCAAAGTGAGCGTTTTTCTTTATTATTCTGTTTTTTCTTCATGTACTGCTGGTCGCAACCTTTGACATATTGGCAGCAGCTTTGTTGCGAAAGCCTGTCTAGCTGACCATACTGGCTGCACGATAGTGGAATTTTTAAGGATCCTGACTATGTTGCGCATTCCTTTGATTGCTAGCTTGCTGTTGATGGGGGGGCCATGGTTTGGTGCAGTTATGCTGTTCGCAGCTGAAGTGGATAGCCCAACGACTGACGAAACGGTGATCGTGTTTGATCAGGTGCATGTCTTACCGATGGACTCAGAGCGTATTCTGCCTAATCAGCGTGTGCTGGTGCAAGGCGATCGCATTATTGCGCTGGCTCCTGCTGATGAACTGGCGATACCGGATGGTGCCATGCGGATAGCTGGTGAGGGTCGTTATTTGCTACCCGGGTTGGCAGAAATGCATGGTCACGTGCCGCCGACAGTTGACTTTAGTGGCATGCCTGCACGCTATCTGGATGATGTGTTATTGCTGTATCTCGCTGGAGGGGTTACCACAGTTCGAGGCATGCTTGGACATGAGCATCAATTACGGTTAAAAGATGATATTGCGACAGGCAAACGCCTTGGCCCTACTTTGTACCTGGCTGGTCCCAGTTTTAATCAGCATACGGTTACCTCGCCTGAACAAGCCCGCGAGCGGGTGCGGCAGCACAAAGCCGAAGGCTGGGATCTACTGAAGATTCATCCGGGACTTAGCTTGGAGCAGTATCAGGCTATTGCCGATGAAGCCAAAAAACAAGGCATTGATTTTGCCGGCCATGTACCGGAGGCCGTTGGGATTGAGCAAGCGATCAAACTCGGCAGTCGTACCATCGATCATCTGGATGGTTTCATGGCAGCGCTTGGTGGTTTTGATACGCCTTTAACCGTGCAGGATATGGCTGAGCTGGTAGCTCTGACTAAAGCGCATCAGGTTGCGGTGGTTCCCACACAAGCTTTATGGGAGACCATTATCGGTGCTGCCAATCGCGAGCAGCTGGAAAATTTTGACGAGCTTAAATACATGCCGGCTCGGGTATTGGCTGGTTGGCAGCGTTATCTGGATTCGGCCAGTGGCGCCTACTATACCGGCGAAACGGCTGCCATTCATGCCGAAAACCGCCAGCGTTTACTCAGTGCATTGTATCAGGCTGGGGTGACTATCTTGATGGGCACTGACGCGCCGCAGCTTTACAGTGTTCCGGGCTTATCTCTGCGCCGTGAGCTGCCGCTGATGGCCGCTGCGGGCATGAGTCATTATGATATTCTGCGCAGTGGTACTGTCTTGGTGGGCGAGTATTTTGCCGATCTGGATACCTTTGGTCAGGTGAAAAAAGGGCATCGTGCCGATCTGCTGCTGGTGGATGGCAATCCGCTGGATGATTTGTCGGTATTGTACCAGCCAGCCGGGGTGATGGTGCGTGGGCAGTGGCTTAGCAGGGTAGATCTGGATGCCAAGCTGGCTGAGATTGAAGCGGCTAGAGTGACTGAAAATACGGAGCGATGATGTTGTACTTTGCTTATGGATCCAATATGTCGTTGGCCCGATTGCGCCAGCGGGTACCGAGTGCAGAGCGGCTTGGTGTGTACCAGCTGCCGGGCTATCAATTACGTTTTCATAAAGCCAGTCTAGATGGCTCTGCCAAGTGCGATGCGTTTTTTACCGGCGATGCCAGCCATCAGGTGTTAGGAGCTGTGTACAAAATGGATCCAAGCGAGCGGCCGGTACTGGATAAAGCAGAGAGCCTAGGAACTGGCTACAACGCTAAGCAGGTAGAGTTGCATCATGCCGATGGTCATAGTATCGAAGCGTTGATCTATTATGCTATCCGTATTCGTGATGATGTTATCCCTTACGATTGGTATAAACACCATGTATTGGTTGGAGCGCGGGAAGTTGCCTTGCCACAGCCTTACATTCAATTCATTGAGTCGGTGATTGCCATACCAGATCCGGATCGGCTGCGTGCCAGCCGGGAGTGGGCGATTCACGGTGCAACTGGTTAAATAACAAAGCATTGTAAAGTGGACTGCGGATGAAAACACGGTTTTGGCTGTTAAAAAAGCTGCTTTGGGTTGGCGTGATTGCTTGGTTGTACTGGCAAAGC
>JAIUMG010000176.1 GCA_022565655.1 Alkalimonas sp. | reverse complement strand
CTACAGGCCAGTAGTTATTGAGTATATAAGGATTAATGGCTTGGCTGTGGGCCCTGCCGATGCAGCTTGTTCAGCAGCAGTAAGCTGAGCAGCAGCAGGCTAAGGGGGAGCAAGGACAGATAAAACGCGGTCTGGCCATCAAAGCGGGCAAAGGTCAAGCCGGTGACCATGGAGCCGGTGGTGCCGCCCAGGGCGGAAAACACCACTATTAACCCGGTCATGGCGGCATGACGCGCTTTGGGCAAGGCGCTTAAAATCACCGAATTGATAATCGGATACACCGGTGCCATAAAAAGCCCAATCAGCGGAAATAAATAGGCGGCCAGGGGCGCATTCCACAGATGCAAATGCTCAGGCAGTTGTACATCACGTGTCATCGGTAAGATCAGCAGCATCAGGATGGCCATGCTAGTTAAACACAGGTTAACCAAGGCATACCAAGATACGTGCCGCAGTACCACGCCAGCCAGTAAGCGCCCCAAGGCCAGGCTGGCAGCAAAAATACTGGTCAACTGCACACTGAGTTGGTTGGGCAATTGCAGTACTTGATTGTTGAAGGTGGGCAACCAGGTGCCGATGCCTTGCTCCAGCACCACGTATAAAAAGGCCGAGACAATAAACACCAACACCAACGGCCGGGCCATTAGTTGCAGCATATCGAAAAAATCGTGTCGGGCAGAGTGGTCCGGGTTCAGTGCCACTTTGGGGATGGGGGTGCTTCCTAACAACAGCAGATTGAGAAAGCACAAAGCAGCCAGTAGCCAATATACCTGCAGCCAGCTGATGGAGTCGGGCTGAGCCGGATCCATAAAGGCGGCAAACACCCAGTAACCGGATAATACTCCCAACATAAAGAAGCCTTCAATAAAGTTCAGCAATGAGGCATGCTGCTCCCGGCTCTCGGTAATAAGACCAATGCTGGCATACACAGACACTTTCACCAGTGCAAAGCCGGAGCCAACCGTTAGAAATAGTAATTTCGTGGTCCAGAATGCGGGTAATAGTGGCATAGCCAGGCAAGCCAGCATTACAGCGGAAACACCAATCATCATCGCGCGTTGATAACCAAGTCGTGGTAGCCAGGAGGCCACTAGGAAAGACACCACTGCAATCGGGATATCTTTAAATCCTTCCAGCAAACTGGCACTTTCCTTACTGACCTGAAAAGTATGGATGACCTGCAAAATCACGGTACCGACGCTGTTCAGCAAAATAGCAAAGACAAAGTAGGTTAGTAACAATGCCAGCTTAATACGTAGATGATTCATGGTAGTCGTCTCTTTTTATGCTGCTGCAGTTGAGTTGCCTGCTGCTTTTTTACCCTGTTTTGTCACTATACACCCAATACAATTGCAATTGCAATCGATTGCAATTGCAATTTAATTCATTGTATAGTGATTGCAGAATGGAACAAAAGGTAAGCACTATGGCAATAAGCACATCTCTAGCCGGCCCTTTGCAGGTCGATCCCTGGCAGTTGACTGAACAGGCACTGACACCAGTACAGCCGCTGCTGTGTGAAACCCTACTAAGCCTGGCCAATGGCTACATCGGTACCCGGGGCACGCTGGAAGAAGGCCTGGCGGGTAGCTCCAGTTGTGAAGGCACCTATCTGAATGGCGTCTACAGCTCTGAGCCAATTCAGTACGGTGAGTCGGCCTGTGGTTTTGCCCGCAACAACCACACCATGCTGCAGGTTGCCAATGGTAAACGCATCTACTGCGAGCTGGATGGTGAGCGCGTAGAGCTTAGCGGCGCACTCGAACACCAGCGCAGCCTGGATATGCGCCAGGGCGTGTTGCAGCGCCAGTGGCAGTGGCAAAGCAAAACCGGTAAGCGATTGCTGCTGAGCAGTCAGCGGCTGGTTTCGATGCAGCATCCTGAATTGCTGTGCATTGCCTATCAGCTGACAGCACTGAATTTCAGTGGTGACATTACGATCTGCTCTGAGCTGGATGCATGTTATGCCCCCTTTAGCAAAAAAGACGACCCGCGGGTCGGTGTGTTCTCGATTGCCGATACGCTGAATTTGCAGCAGCAAGGTTTTGCTGAGCAGCAAGGCTGGATGTTGCACCGGGTGCATGGCAGTGACTTTGCCGTCTGTGCCATGATGCAGCATGCCTGGCCGGCTGTAGCAAACAACGTCAGCCAATTGCAGTTAAAGCCCGGCGTTCTGTGCGAGCAAGCCAGCTGGTCCTTGCAGCAAGGCGAAAGCGCCAGTCTGACCAAGTGGGTGCTGTATCGCCATCAGAGCGCTGCCGACACCACGGATTTGGTGCAGCGCTGTACCTTGCAGCTGGCCGAACTGAGTCAGCACAGCTTTGCCAGCCTGGCAGCACAGCAGGCCAGTGCCTGTCAGCAGTTTTGGCAACAGGCCGATGTGCAGATTGAAGGCGATACGGCGATGCAGCAGGGCATTCGCTTTAACCTGTTCAGTTTGTGGCAGTCGGCCGGCAAGGATGGCCGCAGCAACATCGGCGCCAAAGGCCTGACCGGGCCCGGCTACGATGGCCATTATTTCTGGGATACCGAAATTTATGTGATCCCCTGTCTGAGCTTTACCCAGCCGGCGGTGGCACGGCAGCTGCTTGGCTTTCGTTATCAGCAACTGGATGCCGCCCGCCAGCGGGCCCGTGAAATGGCGCACAACAGCGGGGCGCTTTATCCCTGGCGCACCATCGGCGGCGAAGAGTGCTCGGCTTATTTTCCGGCCGGAACCGCTCAGTACCACATCAATGCAGCCATTGCTTATGCCATCCGCTGTTATTATCTGGCTAGCGATGACTGGCACTTTATGCGTGAGCAGGGCATTGAAATGCTAGTGGAAACTGCCCGGCTCTGGCTTGATCTTGGCTTTTTCAACGAGCGCCGTGACGGGGCTTTTGAAATCCATGGTGTAACCGGACCGGATGAATATACTGCCATTGTGAACAACAACTTCTATACCAATGCCATGGCACAGTTGCATTTGCGCTTTGCCGTTGCAATGGCGCAGAAACTTCAGGCCGAAGCGCCCGAACAGCTGGAGCGCTGGCAGCTCAGTGCTCAGGAGCTTGCATTGTGGCAGAAAGCGGCCGAGAGGATGTATTTGCCAGTGGATGCGCGTTTAGGCGTGCATCCGCAGGACGACAGCTTTCTGGATAAAAAATGCTGGGACTTTGCCGCCACCCCGCAAGAAAAGTACCCCTTGCTGCTGCATTACCACCCGCTGGTGATTTATCGCCATCAGGTGCTCAAGCAGGCCGATGTGGTACTGGCGATGGTACTGCTGGATGATGCCATCTCTCCGGCGCAAAAAGCCCGCGACCTGGCTTACTACGAGCCTTTAACCACCCACGACTCCAGTCTGTCGGCCTGCATTCACAGCATTGCTTGTGCTGAGCTTGGCCAGCTGACCGAGGCCCATGCCTTTTTCGGCGACTCGGCGCGGATGGATCTGGACAACCAGCACGGCAATACCGAACATGGTGTGCATATTGCCTGCATGGCGGGCACCTGGCAGGCGCTGGTATTTGGTTTTGCCGGCCTGCGCAGCCGGCCCGATGGGCTGCACTTTGCCCCCAGGTTGCCGGCACAATTACCAAGCTTACGTTTTCGGCTCAATTACCGCGGCCGGGTGCTTGAATTCCGTGTGCAGCATGGCCAGGCGCACTATCAGTTGCTGGCAGGCGAGCCGCTTACGATTTACCACAGCGCTGAAGCTTTGCAGCTAGCGCTTCATCAACCGCAGCACAGACCTTTGCTGCTCAGGGAGGCCCGATGAACCCGAGCAAAACGATTCAGGCGATTATTTTTGATTTGGATGGCGTGCTGACCGATACCGCTCTCTACCACTTCCGTGCCTGGAAAGCGCTGGCCGATAAGCTCGGCGTCAGCTTTACCGAGCAGGATAATGAGCAGCTCAAAGGGGTGGACCGGCTGAACTCGTTGCGCTGGATTGCCGAAAAGGGCGGTCTGGTGCTCAGCGCCGATGAAGAAGACCGGCTGATGGCACAGAAAAATGCGCATTATCTGCAGCTGATCCAGCATATGAACCAGGCCGATCTGTATCCGGGCGTGCAGCCGTTGTTTGCGGCGATTAAAGCCAAAGGCTGGAAAATTGGCCTGGCTTCGGCCAGCAAAAATGCCGCCTTTGTGGTGGATCGCCTTGGGGTTGCCGCTGACTTTGACTTCGTGGCCGATGCCAATCAGGTGAAAAACAGCAAGCCTGATCCGGAAGTCTTTCTGCTGGCCGCCGCCGGGCTGGAAGTGGCACCCGGGCACTGCATTGGTGTGGAAGATGCCGTAGCTGGTATTGAGGCCATCTGTGCGGCTGGTATGCGACCTGTTGGCATTGGCGAACCGGCCCTGTTGGCTCAGGCCAGCCTGGTGGTACCGCATATAGCGTCGTTATCGATAGCGCAGTTGCAGGCGTTGGCTTGAGTTAAGAGCCTTAGGGCGGCTGCTACAGCCGCCGCAAACTGGATTGACGGCACAGTAGCTTCACGGCTAATTGCTCAGACAGCGGCTGTTGGCCCCGCATCCGCGCCAGTAGCTGGCTGACTAAGGCTTTGCCACCGCTTTGGGTGTTTTGTTTGACGGTACTCAGCGATGGCGTGCAATAGGCCGACATGGCAATGTCATCAAAACCAATTAAGGCTACTTGCTGCGGAATGGCAATATTATGCTCCAGCAAGGCTTTCATGGCACCCATAGCAATGGCATCGCTGGCGGCAAAGATACCGTCCAGTTCAGGCAGGCGTGCAAATAAATGTTGCTGGGTCTGCAGGTAACCGGCCTGGGCGGTAAAATCACACGTAAGTTGCTGCACGGCGTCGCTTGCAAAGCCAGAAGCCTGGCAGGCATCCAGCATACCCAGATGGCGCTGCTCGATTTCGTTGTGACGAATATCACCCAAAAACACCAGTTGCCGGCAGCCCTGGCTTAGCAGGTGTTCGGCGGCCAGCCGGCCACCTTGACGATTATCACTGCCAATCACCGGATAGTTTTCCTCACCATTACTGCCGCCCCAGACCACAAAAGGAACCTTAGTCTGACTGAGTGCATCAATGCGGGGATCATGCTCACCCTGGCCTATAATAATCAGGCCATCGGCGCGCTTGGCATCTAGATAATAATGGCCCCAGTTTTTATCGGCAGTTTTGCTGGTGCTTAGCAGCATATCGTAGCCATGCCGACTTAGCTCATCGGCAATAACCCCAAGCAGTTCCAATAGAAAGGGATCGGACACCGCCTGTTGTGTTTTCGGATCAAAGGCAATGATCACGGCGATGGTGTAGCTTTTTTGCGTGCGCAGATTACGAGCGGTGGCATTGACTTTAAACTGATGCTCAGCCGCGATGGCCTGAACTTTCTGTCGGGTCTGCTGGTTGATCACTGGGTTATCCCGCAGAGCACGGGACGCGGTTGATTCGGAAACGCCCGCCAGTTTGGCGATCTCAGCCAGTGTCATCATTTTTTTGCTATTCATTCGTGCGAAGCGCCCTGTCAACTAAGATAAACCCGTCTGTTTCAATGTCGTCTGTTGGTGATAGCTCCAATGTACACAGTGCATCTGAGGCAGTCAATTAAGCAAAAACAGGCAGCCGAGATTAGTTTACCACATCAAAGTTACAATCGATTGCAAAAAGTGCCTTTAAGTTATTGCAATCGATTGCAGTATCGCTTAAGGTGAAACTGCCTGGTTTAGGTGAACAATAATTCGCCAGGTGAGGGGCAAAAGACCCCGTCAACAGGACTGGATGAGGAGAACTGCATGAAACCGCGTTTAAATACCAAGTTATCTGCCATTGCTTTGTTGGTGGCGATGCCATCCACCATGGTGTGGGCGGATGATAATGACACCAAGAATGACAGCAGCAATCAAATTGAACAAATTGTCGTCACGGGTAAGGCGAGTGGTATGTCTGGCCTGCGGGTAGACGCCAGTTACGCCATGACGAATGTGTCGGATGAAAACATCAGCCGGCTGGCACCGAAGAGCACCGCTGAATTACTGACCGCCGTCCCGGGTGTCTGGGCGGAAAGCTCCGGCGGTGTGGCTGGTGCCAATGTCTTTGTGCGTGGTTTCCCCAGTACTGGTGATGCCCCTTTTCTCAGTATTCAGTTAAACGGTGCGGTAATTTACCCGCCCTCAACCTTATCATTTTTAGAAAACTCGTCGATTTTCCGCCTTGATGAAACCATTCACTTTATGGAAGCGTTACGCGGTGGCTCTAGCCCGGTGATCAGCCATGGTCAACCGGGGCTAACCACGAACTTTTTATTGAAAGAAGGCAGTGATGTCACCGAAGGCCTGGTGAAATACACCACCTCCAGCTACGGCAAACAGCGACTGGATGGCGTGATTAGCGGCCAGTTGGCCGACCGGCTGTACTTTATGGCTGGCGGTTACATTCACCGTTCGGAAGGCCCGCGTAAAACCGGTTTTACTTCAGAGAGAGGCCATCAGTTCACGCTGAACCTGACCAAAGAGCTGGATTATGGCAGCATCAACCTGTACACCCGTCAGACCGATGATCATGGGGTTTGGCATCTACCAGTGCCGTTAGATATGGATGGGGTGGACAATACTTTTACCCAGATCGGTGCGTTCAACCGCTTAGCGCAGATTGCCTATGGCCCGGATGGCGACACGCAGAGCTTTGATTTTGGCGATGGACGAGGCTGGAAAGGTGGTATCACCGGTGGAACCGTCGACTTGGACCTCAGCTATGAATGGCGGCTGGTATATCGTTTCAGCCATATCAGCGGTCAGGCCAATACCTTAGGTTTGGTGCCGCAAGATGGCCCTGCCAGGCTGGGTGACCT
>JAIUMG010000175.1 GCA_022565655.1 Alkalimonas sp. | reverse complement strand
GGAGCCTATTATCCGCCATCCTGATGTGCAGCGTATGCTGCAAACTATTCAGGCACTGAATGAAGCTGGCCGCAGCTTTTCCACCTGGGTGGCACTACAACTGGATAAAGCCAAATACAGCGGTGATGCCAAGGGCCAACAACTGGCAAATTTACTAACGCCCATTGCCAAGGCCTTTATGACCGATCTTGGCCTCGAATGTACTGTACAGGCACAGCAGGTGTTTGGCGGCCATGGTTATGTCAAAGAATGGGGCATGGAGCAACTGGTGCGTGATGTGCGAATTGCTCAGATCTACGAAGGCACCAATGGCATCCAGGCGGCAGACTTTATGTTACGCAAGGTGGCTGGCGATAACGGTGCTGTGTTACTGCAGCTGTTTGCTGATATCGAAAATTGGTTGGATCCATCCAAGCCCCAGCATCAGCAGTTGGCGAGCTATCTACAAAGGACCCGGCAGCTGACACAATCTTTGTTGCAACGCGCTGCAGAGGATAAAGCGCTGTTGGCAGACTATGCCTACGAGTTTATGACGCTGAACGGCTACCTGCTATACGGCTATATGTGGTTAAAGCAAGTGGATGCTTTAGATCGAACCGCAATTGCCGATGAGGCTAAGCAACAAAAACAGACGCTTGCCAACTTCTACTTTAAAAGGGTGCTACCAAGGGCTGAAACCCTTTTGGCGATTATACAGGATTGAAAAAAGTAGAAACCGCTTGAGTTTTCATCACAATTCTATATAATGCGCGTCCGACCTTGTATTAGGTCGGTATGGTAAGAGGTAACTCTTGCCCCGACAATGCTCCCGATTGGGGAGCAACTGTACTTCGCTGCAAAGGCTCACTCCAGAAGGAGTTGTGCTTTTGTTATTTTTTGCTCTTTTTGCTCTTTGAGGCTTTGATTTATGAGTAGTCAAAGGATACGTATCCGCCTGAAAGCGTTCGATCACCGTTTGATCGATCAGTCAACTTTGGAAATCGTTGACACAGCCAAGCGTACTGGTGCACAGGTTCGTGGTCCAATTCCACTACCTACACGTCAGGAACGTTTTACTGTCTTGATTTCTCCCCACGTCAATAAAGATGCACGTGATCAGTACGAAATCCGTACCCACAAGCGTCTGATCGACATTGTAGAGCCAACTGATAAAACAGTTGATGCACTGATGCGATTGGATCTGCCTGCTGGTGTTGACGTTCAAATCAGCCTGGGCTGACAAGACAGGTTTTAAGAGAGGTTTAGGAAATGGCTATCGGTTTAGTCGGTCGTAAAGTAGGAATGACCCGCATCTTCACTGAAGATGGCGTCTCTATTCCTGTTACCGTAATCGAAGCGACACCAAATCGCGTAACTGCTGTGAAGTCGAATGAGACTGATGGCTACAGCGCGCTGCAAGTGACTGCTGGTACTGTGAAGGCAAGCCGCCTGACCAAACCAGAAGCTGGTCAATTTGCAAAAGTAGGTGTTGATGCTGGTCGTGGTCTGTGGGAATTTCGTTTAGCAGATAACGAAGGTAACGACATCCAGGTGGGTAGTGAGATTACTGTAGAAATTTTCGCTGAAACCAAGAAAGTTGATGTGGTTGGCACATCGAAAGGTAAGGGTTTCGCTGGTGGCGTAAAACGCTGGAACTTCCGCACTCAGGATGCAACGCATGGTAACTCTTTGTCACACCGTGCACCGGGCTCTATTGGTCAAAACCAATCACCTGGTAAAGTATTCAAGGGTAAGAAAATGGCCGGTCATATGGGCGCTGAGCGCGTGACTGTGCAATCTCTGGAAGTGGTTCGTGTAGATGCTGATCGTAACATTCTGCTGATCAAAGGTGCCGTTCCTGGCGCAATTGGTGGCGATGTGATCGTGAAGCCGGCGATCAAAAGTTAACGTCTGGAGGAGATAAGTGATGGAATTAGCATTACGGGACGCAAAAGGCGTTCTTGAAGTTTCCGAAGCGACCTTTGGACGTGAATTTAACGAATCTCTGGTTCATCAAGTAGTTGTTGCGTATGCAGCAGGTGCTCGTCAGGGAACTCGTGCGCAGAAAACACGTTCAGAAGTCCGCGGTGGCGGCAAGAAGCCATGGCGTCAAAAAGGTACTGGCCGTGCTCGTGCTGGTACAATCCGCAGCCCTATCTGGCGCAGCGGTGGTGTGACTTTTGCGGCTAAGCCACAAGATCACAGCCAGAAAGTAAACAGAAAAATGTACCGTGGTGCCATCAGAAGCATTCTTTCTGAATTGGTACGCCAGGAACGTCTGGTCGTGGTAGAGAACTTTGCTGTTGAAACGCCGAAGACCAAAGAGTTGGTTGGAAAGCTGAAAGCAATGGAGTTAAAAGATGTCTTGATCGTCACCAACGACGTTGATGAGAACTTGTTCTTATCAGCACGCAACCTGTACAAGGTTGATGTGCGTGACGTACACGGTATCGATCCGGCAAGTCTGATCGCCTTTGATAAAGTGTTGATGACGGCTGCTGCGGTGAAACAACTTGAGGAGCTGTTAGCATGATACGCGAAGAACGTTTGCTGAAAGTGATTCTTGCACCGCATGTATCTGAAAAGAGCACCATTGCGGCAGAGAACTTCAACACCGTCGTTTTCAAAGTTGCCACCACTGCCACCAAAGCAGACATTAAAGCCGCTGTACAACAGCTGTTTGATGTTGAAGTGACTGGCGTGAATACGGTCAATGTGAAGGGTAAAACCAAGCGCACTGGTATGCGCATGGGCAAGCGTAGTGACTGGAAAAAAGCCTACGTCACCCTGAAAGAAGGCAGCGAAATCGATTTCGTTGGCGGCGCTGAGTAAGAAGAGGAGTTAGGAAATGGCACTTGTTAAGTGTAAACCTACATCACCAGGTCGTCGCCACGTCATTAAAGTGGTTAACCCTGACCTGTACAAAGGCAAGCCTTATGCTCCTTTGTTAGAGAAGAAAAGCAAGACCGGTGGTCGTAACAACAATGGTCGCATTACTACGCGTCACATTGGTGGTGGTCATAAGCAGCACTATCGTCTGGTTGATTTTAAGCGCAACAAAGATGGCATTCCAGCCAAAGTTGAGCGGTTAGAATACGATCCAAACCGTACTGCGAATATCGCTCTGGTTCTGTATGCAGACGGTGAGCGTCGTTATATTCTGGCCCCTAAAGGTCTGAAAGCTGGTGACGCTGTACAGTCGGGTGTGTCTGCGCCAATCAAGGCAGGTAACACCTTGCCGATGCGTAACATCCCAGTAGGTCAGGTGGTGCATAATGTTGAATTGAAGCCAGGTAAAGGTGGCCAGATGGCTCGCTCTGCCGGCGCTTTCATTCAGATTATCGCGCGTGACGGTGCTTATGTATTGCTGCGTTTACGTAGCGGTGAAGTACGTAAAGTACTGGCTGACTGCCGTGCAACCATTGGTGAGATCGGTAATGCGGAGCATATGCTGCGTCAATACGGTAAAGCGGGTGCAACGCGTTGGCGTGGTGTTCGTCCTACTGTACGTGGTGTGGTAATGAACCCGGTAGATCACCCACACGGTGGTGGTGAAGGCCGTACTTCGGGTGGCCGTCATCCGGTAACACCTTGGGGTGTGCCGACTAAAGGTTACAAAACCCGTTCAAACAAGCGTACTGATAAATTAATCGTACGTCGTCGTGATAAATAATTTGTGAGGAATTGCCATGCCACGTTCTCTCAAGAAAGGTCCATTCATTGACCTTCACTTGCTGAAGAAGGTAGAGAAAGCGTTGGAAAGCGGTGACAAGAAGCCAATTAAGACTTGGAGCCGTCGTTCAATGATCATACCTGATATGATCGGATTGACCATCGCTGTCCATAATGGTCGTCAACATGTACCTGTGTTTGTCTCTGAAGAGATGGTAGGTCACAAGCTGGGTGAATTTGCCCCGACTCGTACTTATCGTGGTCATGCGGCCGACAAAAAGGCCAAGAAACGCTAAGGGGTGAATCATGCAAGCATTAGCTAAACACAAATTTGCCCGTTCTTCTGCGCAGAAAGCTCGTCTGGTTGCTGATCAGATCCGTGGATTGCCAGTAGATAAGGCGTTGGATATCCTGACGTACAGCCCGAAAAAGGCTGCACATCTGGTTAAAAATGTCCTTTTATCAGCCGTAGCCAACGCAGAGCACAATGAAGGTGCTGACATTGATACGTTGAAAGTGAAGACCATCTTTGTTGATGAAGCTCCTTCCATGAAGCGTATCAAGCCTCGTGCCAAAGGCCGTGCTGACCGTATCATCAAGCGAACCAGCCACATTACCGTGGTCGTAGCTGATAACTAGGAGTGAGAAATGGGACAGAAAGTACATCCTAATGGGATTCGCCTAGGTATCACTAAGCCTTGGAGCTCTACGTGGTTTGCGAATTCAAAAGACTTCCCGGATTTCCTGAACGGAGATTTCAAAGTTCGTCAGTTTCTGACAAAACAACTGAAATCAGCGTCAGTAAGCCGGATCGATATCGAGCGCCCAGCGAAGAGCATTCGTGTGACTATTCACACCGCTCGTCCTGGTATCGTCATCGGTAAAAAAGGTGAAGATGTTGAGAAGTTGCGTAAGCGTGTAGCTGCCATTGCTGGCGTGCCTGCACAAATCAATATCTCTGAAATTCGTAAGCCTGAACTGGATGCCAAATTGGTTGCTGACAACATCAGCAGTCAGTTGGAGCGCCGTGTTATGTTCCGTCGCGCAATGAAGCGTGCGGTACAAAACGCCATGCGCACCGGTGCTAAAGGTATCAAAGTTGAAGTAAGCGGCCGTTTAGGTGGTGCTGAGATCGCTCGTACAGAGTGGTATCGTGAAGGTCGTGTACCTTTGCACACTCTGCGTGCTGATATTGATTACTCAACATCTGAAGCAGCGACCACTTACGGTATCATTGGTGTGAAAGTGTGGATCTTTAAGGGAGAAATCCTGGGCCACTTGCCTTTGGCAAACAGCAACACCAACAACACGAATCAGCCTAAAGCGCCGAAGAAAAACAGCGGCCGCAAAGGTAAGTAGGGGTATTGAGCGATGTTGCAACCAAAACGAACTAAATTTCGTAAAGTGCATAAAGGTCGTAACCGCGGCTTGTCGCAAGTTGGCGATAAAGTCAGTTTCGGTAGCTATGCACTGAAAGCTGTTGAGCGTGGTCAGATGACCTCGCGTCAAATTGAAGCTGCCCGTCGTGCCATGACACGTGCTGTGCGCCGTGTTGGTAAAATCTGGATCCGTGTATTCCCAGACAAGCCAATCACGACCAAGCCGTTGGAAGTACGTATGGGTAGTGGTAAGGGTTCCGTAGATTACTGGGTCTGTCAGATTAAACCTGGCAAAGTCCTGTATGAAATGGATGGCGTATCGGAAGAGCTTGCTCGCCATGCGTTCACCCTGGCCGCTGCAAAGCTTCCATTTAAGACCACCTTTGTTACGCGGACGGTATTGTAATGAAAGCGAGCGAACTGAAAGCAAAAAGCGTTGAAGAGTTGAACGCTGAACTCCTGAGCTTACTGCGTGAGCAATTTAATTTGCGCATGCAGGCCAGCACAGGTCAATTGGCTCAAACTCATCTGCTCAAAAACGTACGTCGCGATATCGCGCGTGTAAAGACTATCTTGACTGAGAAGGCAGGTGCGTAATGAGTGAACAAAACATCCGTACCCTGCAAGGTAAAGTGGTTAGCGACAAAATGGACAAGTCCATTGTTGTAGCCATCGAGCGCCAGGTGAAGCACCCTATCTATGGGAAATTCATCAAGCGCACGACCAAACTGCAGGTTCATGATGAAACCAATCAGTGTAAAGCAGGCGACGTCGTCACGATCCGTGAGTGTCGTCCTCTGTCTAAGAATAAATCTTGGACACTGGTTGCTGTTGTAGATAAAACAGCATCCTAATTCTGGATGGTATCGAAGCGGCCCTGATTGGGCCGCTTTTTTTACGAATAACTACCACTTTGTATAAAGTGCTGTTATAATCACGCGCCCTTCTACATGAGGGGAATTTTTATTTGTATGCAGCTTAACCCGAAAGGGTTATTAAGTGGATAACGGAGCACTAAGATGATCCAGATGCAATCTATGCTGGATGTCGCTGATAACAGCGGCGCTCGCAGCGTAATGTGTATTAAGGTCTTAGGTGGATCTCACCGCCGGTATGCTGCAATTGGTGACGTCATTAAAATTACCGTTAAGGAAGCAATTCCTCGCGGTAAGGTTAAGAAAGGTGACGTACTGAATGCAGTGGTGGTGCGGACGCGGAAAGGCGTACGTCGTCAGGACGGGTCATTAATCCGTTTTGATCGCAATGCAGCAGTGTTATTGAACACGAAGCTGGAACCGATCGGTACACGTATCTTCGGACCTGTGACACGTGAACTTCGTGGCGATAAGTTTATGAAGATCGTGTCTCTGGCACCAGAAGTACTGTAAGGAGTCACCATGGCAACTAAAATCCGTCGTGATGACGAGGTCATTGTTCTTACTGGTAAGGACAAGGGTAAGCGCGGCAAAGTAACCAAAGTGTTGCTTGAAGAAAATCGTGTTTACGTCTCAGGCGTTAACCTGGTCAAAAAACATCAGAAGCCGGTTCCGGCTCTGAATACACCAGGTGGTATCGTTGAGAAAGAAGCCTCGATTCACGTATCAAACGTAGCGATTGTCAACCCGCAAAGCGGCAAGGCAGATCGTGTTGGTTTCCGTTTTGAAGATGGTAAGAAAGTACGCTTCTTCAAATCGAATAATGAAGTAATCTAATTGCTATTGGAGTAATACGATGGCGAAACTGCATGAAATTTATAAAGACACCGTAGTCCCTGGACTGATGAAACAGTTCGGCTACACCAGCGTCATGCAAGTCCCTCGGATTGAAAAAATCAC
>JAIUMG010000174.1 GCA_022565655.1 Alkalimonas sp. | reverse complement strand
CATATCCGCGATGGAAAGTTAGAGTCATAATGCAGTTAAACTGCTAGACTTAAATCTGTCATATTTCCCGGCTGCTGAATGCAGTTTTTAGCATGAGTCAGCTGCTCAGGCCAATACAAGGTAGACGTTTTACCAGAAGCCCTGAGCGCGGCTCATCGTCGGATAAGCTATCGGATGTTGCACCGTTTTTTCAGGATTTATTATGCACCGCACTTTTTTTTCACAGGCTGGGGGCTCACTGTCTGGTTTGGTTCGCCTAGTCTTTACATCGTCATGGCTACTTGGCTTATGCTTACTAACGGCTTGCAGCAGTACCATTAAGCAGCAGGCATCTGAGCCTGACTTTACCCTGGCCATTGCCCATATCAATGATCATCACTCCAATCTGGCCCCTAAACAGCAGATATCACTACGTTTAGCAGGCGATTTTATCGATGTAGAGGTGGGCGGTTTTCCGCGAGTTGCGGCTAAAATTGCCACGCTTGAGCAACAACATGAGCACTTTTTGAAGCTGCATGCCGGCGATGCCATTACCGGTGATCTGTATTACAGCTTATTTCATGGCGATGCCGATGCCCACATGATGCGCGAGGTGTGCTTTGATGCTTTTGTCATCGGTAATCATGAGTTTGATGATGGCGATGCTCATCTGGCCCACTTTTTAACGGCTTTGCAAAGTGACGATTGCCGTACCCCGGTGGTCTCGGCCAATATTCAAGCTGAAATCGGTACCCCCTTGGCTGAAACCGAACAGTGGGAGTTATTTAGCCCATACGTGATCCATGAACTTGAAGGTCACAAAGTGGGGATTATTGGTCTGACGATAGCAACGAAGACCAAGCAGTCCTCGCAGCCATTGCCTAGCACCTTGTTGCTCGATGAAGTGGAAACCGCTCGTTACTATATTGAGAAACTACAGCAACGCGGTATTGGTAAGATTATTTTGTTGACTCATTATGGTTATGACAATGATATTGCTTTAGCACAACAACTGCCTGAAGTGGATGTGATTGTGGGCGGCGATTCGCACAGCTTGCTCGGTAATTTTTCTGAGGTAGGCCTAACGCCGGATGGCGATTACCCGACGGTGGTTACAAATCTCGATGGAGACCCGGTGTGCATTGTGCAGGGGAAAGACTATTCCCAGGTGGTCGGTGAATTAATTGTTCACTTTTCAGGTGATACCGTCTCGCACTGTGAAGGCCGGCCGCATTTGTTAGTCGGAACCAACTTCAACCAGAATGATGAAGCTTTATCCGATGAACATGAGCAACGAGTACGGGCTTTTATTCAGCAATCCGATACGCTTAGCCTGGTAGAACCTGATGACAGATTGCAGCAGCTGCTTGAAAGCTACAGCGTTCGGATTGATGAACTAGCTGCAGAAACCATTGCTTATATTCCTCAACGTTTATGTCGCATGGACCCCGGTGTTGCCAGAGAAGAGAGCTGTGGTGAGGCGATACAGTCTGATCTGCATTCCGTGGTCAGCCAGGCATTTTTGACGCAAAGCCGTCACGCTGATATTGCCTTACAAAATGGTGGTGGTGTTCGAACCGACTTGCCTGCTGGGCAGTTATCCATTGCTCAGGTTTACCAGTTATTGCCATTTTCCAATACGCTGTTTCACCTTGAAATGACCGGTGCTGAAATTAAGCAAGTGTTGGAAGATGCGATTGACTACTCGCAAATCCCTGGCGGTTCGGCTGGTGGCTACCCCCATGGCGCTGGTATCCGCTTTGATGTTGATTTAACGGCAGCAGCAAATGAGCGTGTTAGTCAGCTGGAGGTGTTTCAACAGGGAGAGTGGCAGCTGATGGATCATCAACAGAGTTATATCGTGGTGACGAACAGTTTCATCGCTTCAGGTCAGGATGGTTGGGCAACCTTTGCTGATGTGATGGAAAGCGGCCGTTATCAGGATACCTACATTAATTATGCTCAGGCATTTATCGATTATGCCCGACAACAACAAGTGCTAGAGCGCCCGGACCCAAGCATGCATAGCACTCGCCGTATTCGTCTTACCAATTAATCTCATGCATGCTGCGGGTAGATCCCCGCAGCAATATTCCAAAAAATAGAACGTTTAAGCGTTTTATTTGCACTTTTCATTCTTTTTTAATGCGCTACTCTGGTGATATGACCCTGAAATAGTGCTGTTGTTATGTTTAAAAATACTTCGGTTCGTTATGGCGTGATTAGCATTGTACTGCACTGGCTAACGGCAATAACGGTGATTGGGCTTTTTGCCCTGGGCTTTTGGATGATAGATCTGCATTACTATCATAGCTGGTATCGCACAGCACCGCATATTCACAAAAGCATTGGTATTTTATTGTTTATTGCTATGACAGTTAGACTGTTATGGCGCTGCTACTCGCCTGTACCAGGCTCATTGGCAAGCCATCAACCCTGGGAGAAACAAGTTAGTCGCCTAACTCACTGGCTGCTGTATCTGCTTATTTTTACCATTATGCTGACCGGGTATCTTATATCAACATCAGATGGCCGCGCTATCCAGGTGTTTGGTTGGTTCGAGGTTCCATCTCTGGGTGAGCTATTTTCACGTCAGAGCGACATCGCTGGCGATCTTCACAAATGGCTTGCTTACAGCTTGATTGGGTTGGTCGTTCTGCATGCCGTAGCTGCTCTGAAGCATCACTTTATGGATAAAGACGCAACTTTATTGCGTATGTTTGGCCGTCACAAAGACAATTAACTCTCTGGAGAAACCTATGAAAAATATTTATTTAGCCTCATCGTTAACCGCGTTACTAGCCAGCACTGCTTTGGTGCCGATGTCAGCACAAGCCGCCGATTATGTAATTGATACCGATGGCGCTCATGCTTTTATACAATTTCGCGTGAACCATCTTGGCTTCAGCTGGTTGTATGGCCGTTTCAATACCTTTGAAGGCACATTCAGTTATGATGCTGATGATCTAGCAGCTTCAAGTATTCAGCTGACCATCGATACCCGTAGCATTGATAGCAACCATGCCGAGCGGGATCGTCACTTACGCAATGAAGATTTTTTGAATACCAGCCGTTACCCTGAAGCGACTTTTAAAAGTACCAAGGTCGAAGCCACTGATGATGGTCGTATCGCTTTGCACGGTGAGCTGACATTAAATGGAGTCACCAGAGCTTTGGTGATTGATGCCGAAAAAATGGGCGAGGGCAAAGATCCCTGGGGCGGTCACCGGGCTGGCTTCTCAGGCACAACAGAGTTTGCTTTGAAAGACTTCAATATAAATTACGACTTAGGCCCTGCAGCAACCCATGTCTATCTGGATCTGACGGTGGAAGGGATCCGGCAATAAACTATAGCGGTGAAGTGACAATTTCCAGCTACTTAGCCTGGCACTGAACTGGGTCTTGCACCGAGCTGACTAGGGCAGTTCAATATCAATATCGCTGTCTGGCACGCTACAGCAGAGCAAAAATTCGCCCTGGCGGACAAAAGCGAGTGGTTCATACAAATACTGTATCGAACCACTCACTAATTTGCAGCGGCATGCCCCGCAAAACCCCTCCCGACACTGGTAATGCACCGGCTGTTTTGCTTGTTCGAGGGCATCCAACAGGCTAGCTTGCGAATCAAACTCAAGTTCAACTCCTGATGTCAGGCGAACTTTTGGCATAAGCATGTCGCATCAAAGATCGAAATCATCAAACTCACTGGTATCCACCTGATTATCGATTTGTCCTACCAGATATGAGCTGATTTCGGCTTCTTGTGGCGCCACTTGCACATTATCGGAGACCAGCCAGGCATTGATCCAGGGGATAGGGTTTTGCGTGGTTGGGTAAATCGACTTCAGACCAATTGCCTGCATACGAATATTGGTGATGTACTCGACGTACTGACACAGAATGTCTTTGTTTAAACCGATCATCGAGCCATCTTTAAACAAATAAGCAGCCCAGGCTTTTTCCTGCTCAGCCGCTTTTTGGAAAATAGCAATGGCATCTTGCTGGCACTCTTTGGCAATTTCGCCCATTTCCGGGTCATCTTCCCCAGCAGCTAAAATATTCAGAATGTGTTGTGTACCGGTTAAATGCAGCGCTTCATCCCGAGCGATCAGGCGAATAATTTTAGCATTCCCTTCCATCAACTCTCGCTCGGCAAAGGCAAAGCTGCAGGCAAAGCTGACATAAAAGCGAATCGCCTCCAGCACGTTGACTGAGAGCAAGCACAAATAGAGCTTTTTCTTCAGATCGCGCAGACTGACACCTTTGCTTTCGCCATTGACATTATGGCTGCCAGCGCCACACAAATTGTATAAGTTACACGCATCAATCAAGTCATCATAGTAACGCGTTACATCATCAGCGCGTTCCATGATGTTTTCATTCAGCATAATATCATCAAAAACTTTATGCGGTTCTGAACTGATGTTACGAACAATGTGGGTGTAACTGCGGCTGTGAATGGTTTCACTAAAGGCCCAGGTTTCAATCCAGGTTTCCAGCTCGGGAATAGAGACTAAAGGCAATAAGGCCACATTCGGCGAACGGCCCTGAACCGAATCAAGTAAGGTCTGGTATTTCAGGTTACTGATGAAGATATGTTTTTCATGCTCAGGCAGGTTTTGATAGTCGATGCGATCTTTACTGACATCAATTTCTTCCGGACGCCAGAAAAACGACAATTGCTTTTCAATGAGCTTTTCAAAAATAGGGTATTTTTGCTGATCATAACGGGAAACATTGACCGGGTTGCCAAAAAACATCGGTTCTTTCATTTGGTCATTAATCGTGCGATTAAAGGTGGTGTACGCCATGGCGTGTTTCTCTTCCTAAAAGCAAAGGGTTAAAAAAGTGGGCTGTAATAACAGCCCATATTGTTTATTAAATTTTGCAAGCGCCGCCTGCACAATCGTCATCTGCTTCCTCGACCATGTCTTCCTGCATATCGGAAGCACCATCGCGAGTGTTGTGGTAATACAAGGTTTTAATGCCAAGTTTGTAAGACGACAGCAAATCTTTAAGCAACTGCTTCATTGGTACCCGGCCACCTTCATAGCGATTTGGGTCATAATTGGTGTTGGCAGAAATGGTCTGATCGACAAATTTCTGCATGATACCCACCAGCGCCAGATAGCCATCATTGTTGGGCATATCCCACAACAGTTCATAGCTGTCTTTTAACCGATCGTACTCTGGCACCACCTGCTTTAGGATGCCATCTTTACTGGCTTTCACGCTGACATGCCCTCGTGGCGGCTCAATACCATTGGTGGCATTGGAGATTTGCGATGAGGTTTCAGATGGCATCAGTGCCGATAGGGTGGAGTTGCGCAGGCCATAAGTGACCATGTCCTGGCGTAGCTTATCCCAGTCCAGTTGCAAGGCTTCGGTACAGACTTTATCCAGATCTTTCTTGTAGCTGTCGGTTGGTAAAATACCCTGTGAATAAGTGGTTTCATTAAATTTAGGGCAGGGGCCAAATTCTTTCGCCAGTTGCACCGAAGCTTTTAACAGATAGTACTGAATCGCCTCAAAGGTACGATGCGTTAAACCATTGGCGGAACCATCAGAGTAACGTACGCCATGTTTAGCCAAATAATAGGCGTAATTGATGACACCAACTCCTAAGGTACGACGACCCATCGTGGCATTGCGAGCGGCAGGGATCGGGTAGTCCTGATAATCCAGCAAGCTATCCAGCGCGCGTACAATCAAGTCAGACAGTTCTTCCAGCTCGTCTAGGCTTTCCAGTGCGCCTAAGTTGAAGGCTGATAAGGTACAAAGGGCAATTTCGCCATTCTCATCATTGACATGGTTCAGCGGTTTGGTCGGTAACGCAATTTCTAAGCAGAGGTTGCTTTGACGAACCGGAGCCAGCTTCGGGTTGAATGGGCTGTGCGTATTGCAATGGTCGACGTTTTGCAGGTAAATGCGACCGGTACTGGCTCGCTCCTGCATAAACAGAGTAAACAGCTCAATTGCCTTAATGCGTTTTTTACGGATGCTTTCATCGGCTTCGTACTGCACGTACAAACGTTCAAACTCTTCTTGATCTTCAAAGAAGGCATCGTACAAGCCAGGCACATCGGACGGGCTGAACAAGGTAATGTAATCGTCTTTGATCAGGCGTTGATACATCATCCGGTTAAACTGCACACCATAGTCGAGGTGGCGAACCCGGTTTTCTTCCACACCACGGTTGTTTTTTAACACCAGCAAGGATTCAACTTCAAGGTGCCATAATGGGAAGAATAAGGTTGCTGCACCACCACGGACGCCACCTTGCGAGCAACTTTTCACCGCCGTCTGAAAGTGCTTGTAAAACGGGATGCAGCCGGTATGGAAAGCTTCGCCATGACGGATAGGGCTACCCAGTGCCCGGATACGGCCGGCATTGATACCGATCCCTGCGCGCTGGCTTACGTATTTAACGATGGCACTGGAGGTTGCATTAATGGAATCCAGGCTATCGCCGCACTCAATCAACACGCAAGAGCTAAACTGACGGGTTGGCGTGCGTACACCTGACATAATCGGGGTTGGCAATGATAATTTGAATAGTGAAATGGCATCGTAGAAACGACGCACATAGCTCAGCCGTGTTTCTTTCGGGTAGTTGGCAAACAAGCAAGCCGATACCAGCATATAAAGGAATTGCGCACTTTCAAAGATCTTGCCGGTGACCCGGTTTTGCACCAGATACTTGCCTTCCAACTGCTTGACCGCGGCGTAACTAAAGTTTAAATCACGGCTATGATCAATAAAGGTATCCAGCTGCTCCAATTCGGCCTTGCTGTAATCCTGCAGTAAGTGAGCATCATAACGGTTGTTCTCAACCATGGTGACGACATGATCATATAAGGCTGGTGGTTCAAATTGACCAAAGGCTTTTTTGCGTAAATGG
>JAIUMG010000173.1 GCA_022565655.1 Alkalimonas sp. | reverse complement strand
GGTGGTAGGTGGGGTGACAGTTAGCAATGCCACCTTACACAATCAGGATGAAATCAACCGCCTGGGTGTGCGTATTGGTGATACCGTGACCATCCGACGGGCCGGGGATGTGATCCCGCAAGTAGTCGCTGTGTTGCTTGAACGTCGCTCGACCGATAGCCGCGCCATCGAATTTCCTGACCAATGCCCGGTTTGTCAGTCGCAAGTGGAGCGGGTCGAGGGCGAAGCTGTGGCACGTTGCACGGGTGGGCTTTATTGCGCAGCACAGCGTAAAGAAGCCCTGAAGCATTTTGTCTCGCGCAAGGCTCTTGATATTGACGGCATGGGCGATAAGTTGGTGGAACAACTGGTAGAGCAGCAGTTGGTAAAAACACCGGCAGATATATTTAAACTGGATATGCCCGCTCTGGTTGGCTTGGAGCGAATGGCAGAAAAGTCAGCGACCAAGCTGCTGGCTGCCATAGAGCATGCCAAGACCACCACCTTGCCTCGGTTTATTTATGCACTGGGTATTCGTGAAGTAGGGGAAGCCACCGCCTTGAATCTGGCCCAGCATTTCGGCAATTTGCCAGCTTTAGCAAAGGCGACAGAGCAGGAGTTGCAAGCCGTGACGGATGTGGGGGCAGTGGTGGCACAGCACCTGATTGGTTTTTTTCATGAACCACACAACCAAGCGGTGATTGATGACTTGTTAGCGCAAGGGATCCAGTGGCCTGTGATAGAGGTGCAGGCCGAGAGTGAGCAGCCGCTGGCCGGTAAAACACTGGTACTAACCGGTACCTTAATCCATATGGGTCGGGATGAAGCTAAGTCTCGCTTGCAGCGCTTGGGGGCTAAAGTATCTGGCTCGGTGTCGACCAAAACCCATGCGGTCATTGCTGGTGAGAATGCAGGCTCTAAACTGAACAAAGCCATTGAGCTGGGCGTGGATGTCTGGGATGAGTCTGCCATGCAAGCGTTATTCGAGCAGTATGGAGTGTGATGATGGATTGGCTGCTGGATATAATCTCGCAGTGGGGTGCTTATCTTCGCCCTCATTTGCGTGATATCGCCCTGGCTTTGGTGGCCACCAGTTTGGTGGTGTTCGGTAATGATATCAACTACTTGATCAGAAAGCAGATCAGTAGTTTGCACTTTGTCTGGCGTACGCTGATTTTTGTTTTGATTTGTGCCTTTGGTTACGGTGCTTTTACCTTGTTTATGACACCAGTGGTGGCCAGCCAGTTGGCCGTTTTGAGTAACCTGTGGCTGCCCTGGGTGATCCTGGGCTTGTTTACCGTATTGGGTGCAGTCGCTCAGCGCCGGCGCCAGGCTTAACATGAAACCCGATCCATTGCGCTGGCCGCTGGATGATGATGGTTTAGTGGCCTTACCGCTGCGGCTGTATCTGGTGATGATCCTGTTGCTACGGCCGGTGATCAGTTGGGTGCTGGCCCTGACGATCCCTGAACAAAAAGGCGAAATGCTGGCGGTATTGTATCCCGATCAGCAGCAGTTTTTGCTGGCTTGTCTACTGACTATTCCTACCTTGCTGCTCTTTGCGGCGTTATCACAGCGGCGGCCGAAAGGGCATCCTGCCTGGTTTCGGTTGTGGCGTTATGGCAAATGGCTGTTGCTGCTGAACTTGTTACCGGATCTGTGGATCACCATCGCCGCTTTGCCCAGGTACGCAGCGGTTGAGCAGCCCTGGTTGTTGATTGCGCCGGCGTTATTGCTGCTGGCACTGGCCTGGATTGTCCGCAGCAAGCGATTGCCGGTCATTTTCAGTGAGTGGCCGGAACCCGCCACTGGCAATAAATCTGCCTGATCAAAGCAAGCCCTGGCTCAGCAACTCCAGCATGGTGTTTTGCCAATATTAGCAACAGCAGTTACACTTGAACGATACGAGGTGTGTTGGCGGAGTTTGAGTGTCGAGTAAAACTACGGATCAGCAGAAAGCATTATTCCAGCTAGTCTCAAGTATCACGGCTTCCTTAACAGCTTCAAGTGGGGCTGAGATGGATGCGACCATCGACCAGGCGTTGGCTAAGATAGGTCAATTTTTTGCTGCAGATCGCAGCTATCTCTTTTTATTCGATGATGAGTTTCGTTTTGCCTCCAATACCCATGAATGGTGCGAACCGGGGGTATCCAGCCAGCAGCCTTATTTACAACAACTGGATACCACCAGCTTTTCCGGCTGGATGGAGCCCTTCCAGCAGGGAGAGCCACTGGCTATTGATGATATCCGTACCTTGGCGCCTGATAGCCCTGAGCGGCAGCTGCTTGAACCGCAGGGGATCCAATCGGTCATCATGTTGCCTGTGATGGCAGGGAGTAGCTTGCTTGGTATGGTTGGCCTGGATATTGTTCGTAGCGTACATCCGTGGCAAGAGCATACCATCGCTGCGCTGCAGCTACTGGCAGCGAATCTGGCCAGTGGCTTGATCCGAAAAGATACCGAGCGGCAAGTCGAAAAGCTGGCTTTTTATGATTCACTGACCATGCTGCCAAACCGACGCTTTTTGTATGAGTTATTGCACCAGGCTTTAAAGCAAAGTGAGCGCGATAAGATGTGTGGCGCTTTGTTGCTGATTGATCTAGATCACTTTAAGAATTTGAATGACAGCTTAGGCCACCAGCAAGGTGATGTGTATTTGCAAGCCATTGCTGGCAGGATCCAGGCACAGTTAGCGGATGGAGATACCATCGCTCGTCAGGGAGGAGACGAGTTTATTGTGCTACTGACTAATCTTGGCACAACTTTGAGTGACGCCGCTATGCAAAGCAAGCGTGTCGCAGAGCTTATTTTGGCACAGCTAAGTCAGCCGGTTCAGTTGCAAGACTGCTTGTATCAAACCTCGGTGAGCATTGGCATGACCTTATTTAACGGGCTTGGCCGCAGCGGGGATGAGTTGATAAAACAAGCTGAAATGGCGATGTATCGTGCCAAAGGTGCAGGGCGCAATGGCATCGCATTTTTTGACCCGCAAATGCAGGCTCATGCGGATCAACGGGCGATGTTATCGCAAGATCTACATACCGCGCTTCGAGAGTGTCAATTTCAGCTGCATTATCAGCCCATGGTAAAGCAAGACAAGGTCGTTGCGGTTGAAGCCTTGCTGCGATGGCAGCACCCAAGCCACGGCATGGTTTCACCGGGTATTTTTATTCCATTTGCTGAACAAACGGGGTTAATTGTCGCGATTGGTGACTGGGTACTGCAGGATGCCTGTCAGCAGCTGGCTCGTTGGCAGCAACAGCCCGAATTAAGCCGACTCACTTGTGCTGTTAATATCAGTGCCTTTCAGTTTTCTCAGGTCGATTTTGTTGAAAAAGTGGTTGCCGCTATCATTGGCAGTGGTGTTGATCCTCAAGGGTTAAAGTTGGAATTAACAGAAAGTATGCTGGCAACAGATATCGCTATGGTGCAGGAGAAAATGGGGAAGTTACAAACCCTGGGGGTGAGTTTCTCATTGGATGATTTTGGTACTGGGTACTCATCGCTGAGTTATTTGCACCAATTGCCAATCAGCCAGTTAAAGATTGACCAGAAGTTTGTCCGTAATATTCACTTGCAGCAAGGCAACCTCGCTATTACCAAAGCCATCCTGGCATTAGCTGATAGCCTGGATCTGGATGTGGTTGCTGAAGGGGTAGAAACCAGTGATGAACTCCAGCAGCTGAAACTACTAGGCTGCTGTTCGTTTCAGGGCTACTATTTTAGCCGGCCGGTTCAGGCTGACTCGATTTTCGATAAGGTGACACAGCCATTGAACGTGGTTGCATTGCGACAGAGCCGACAACAAAACCATGGTCAGGATAAAGCTTGAACGGGGTCAGCTTTGTGTATTGGAAACATCGCTGGTAAATCGCTCGGGATTGCATTCTTTTAACTTCTGAAAGCGTTTGAGTTGATCATGATTCAGTTTGCCTTGCTCAATAATATCCAGACAACGCAGAATCAATGTTTCCTGCTGGTTTTCATTGATGGCCTGACGGCGTGGTGCCGTTAAAATAGTTTGCAACAGGTTCAGTGCAATGGCGGCACTTTTGGGCATCACTCGCAGAGCCAGCTCGAACGCCTTAAAAGCCTCCTGCCAGTTGCCATGTTGAAATAAATGCACCGCGTTGTTATTCAATTCGCGAGCACCGTATGGCATCTCGGCGCGCTCCTGTTGCTCCTGATCCAGATAGACGCTAAAAACCGGATCGGACGACTCCCGCTGACATCGTTGACTGATCTGACGAAACAATCGATTGGATGCATCCGTCAAGCCTACTTCATGCAACGCTTTGGCTCGATCCAGCGCATCTTCAATCGAGTCGTTATCTGGCGGTGATTCCTGCAGATCTTTGAGTAGTTGCTGAGCCTTATCTTTATTGACTTTAAGGTACAGCAACCGGGCTTGAATCACTTCTTGCTGAAACTCTTTACGGTTTTCGTTAAATTGCTGTCGAATGGTGTTCAGGCAATGATTCACCTGCTTAGTGAGCCGCATCGACTGTTCATCATCCTGATCCAAGGTTAATGCCAGATCAATGCTGGCTCTGGCTAGATTTAGATAGAGATCAGGTTGCTCATGCCTGGAGTGACGTGAGAATTTAACCATGCTTTTAGCTGCATGATACTGCGTTTCGTAATCGTGATTGATACGTGACATTTGCAACAATTTTTGCTGGCGCAATAAGTTGCGCGGGGCCAAGCTGGCCGCTTGTTGTAAATGCTGTTGTGCCTCATCGAATTGCTGCTGCCTGAATTCTATTTCTGCCATGCAGTCCAGTGCTTCTAGGCGTGTTTCGGGGCGCTTGATCAGTTGCTGCAGCAACATCAGTGCTTGAGATTGCTTATCTTGCGCCAATAAGGTGCGAGCCAACCCAATGCGGGCCCAGGGGAATGGCTGAATATCCAGCATGGCATCGAAAAATGCTTCTGCATCTTTTATATGACCAAGCTGCAGTAATAAATCTCCCTTGACCTTGAGCAATAGCGGGTAAATGGCATTGTGCTCGGCTTGGGCAAGCTGGGCATTAATCAGCTCCAGCGCACGCTCCGGCTGACCATTGTCCAATAATTGATAGATGGGTTTTAGCTGTCGCTTACGTTTTAGCACTCGTTCGATGCGCACTTCCAGATCACCAATCACAAAAGGCTTGGCTAAAAACTCATCCGGTTGTAGCTCGATCACACTGTACACCAAGGAAGGGTCGGTATCGGCGCTGATGAAGATAAAGCCCGTAGTGAGTTTTTGCAGACCACGGCTTTTCAGCTCTTCATACAGCTGAAAGCCATCTTTGCCTTTTTGCAGATTGTGGGCACAAATGATTAGATCGTATTGGCGCTTTTTACAGAGTTGAATGGCGTCCTGGGCGCGATCAGCCACACTGATATGCTCGTAGCCCAGCTTTTCCAGCGCAAATTTCAGGTAGCTTTGTGCCAGGGACTGCTCATCAATGATCAGTATGTGAACATCAGGGGCAATGCTTTGATCCATGTACCTGTTTACATCCCGGCAGGAAAATCAGTAACTAAACCAACTATAGCAAGATTTTATAACAGGAATGAAGCTAAATTAGCGAAAGATTTCCGGGTATGTTGTTTTAAGAGAGGCAAGCACGTTGTAATGAAGAGTGGGCGGTGCTTTGAGCACTTTAGGTATTTATACAAGAAGTATGGTGGATGGTACTGGGCTCGAACCAGTGACCCCCGCCTTGTAAGGGCGGTGCTCTCCCAGCTGAGCTAACCATCCACTGAGAAATGCATTGACGATGGTGGATGGTACTGGGTTCGAACCAGTGACCCCCGCCTTGTAAGGGCGATGCTCTCCCAACTGAGCTAACCATCCGCGTCATCAATGGCGCTCATTATAGAGTTCCGTTTTAGAGTGTCAACAGGAAATTTCAGAATGCCGTTTGCTTGCTGTAAAAAACGTCACTTTACGGTCATAAAGGTCAGCAGAGCCGGGTAAAATCTTGCTACAATAGCGTCATTAAATGTAGCCATCAGGAATTTGTTATGTCGCTTGTTACCCGTTTTGCTCCCAGCCCCACCGGTTATTTGCATGTTGGCGGTGCCCGAACGGCACTGTATAGCTGGTTATACAGCAAAAAAATGGGCGGTAAATTCGTGCTGCGGATCGAAGATACCGACTTGGAACGCTCAACTCAGGCTTCTGTCGATGCTATTTTACAAGGCATGCAATGGCTAGGTCTGGATTGGGATGATGGCCCTTACTATCAGACCAAGCGCTTTGATTTGTATAAAGAAGTGATTCAGAAACTACTGGATGAAGGCAAGGCCTATAAATGCTTTTGCAGCATCGAAGAGCTGGATCAAATGCGTGAAGCGCAGATGGCCGCCGGTGAAAAACCACGTTACAACGGCCTGTGGCGTGATCGCACCGATCATCCGGCCGATAAGCCGTATGTGATCCGCTTTAAGAACCCACAAGATGGCACTGTGGTGATCGACGACCTGATCAAAGGCCGCATTGAAATAGCCAATAAAGAGCTGGACGATTTGATCATTGCCCGCACCGATGGCTCCCCAACCTACAACCTCACCGTGGTGGTAGATGACTGGAAAATGGGCATTACCCATGTGATCCGCGGTGATGACCACGTTAACAATACCCCCCGGCAAATGAATATTTTGGCCGCTCTTGGCGCCGAGATCCCACAGTACGCACATGTACCTATGATCCTGGGCGATGATGGCAAGCGTTTATCGAAGCGCCATGGCGCGGTTGGGGTGATGCAGTACCGCGATAACGGCTTTTTGCCAGAAGCATTATTGAATTACCTGGTTCGGCTGGGCTGGTCGCATGGTGATCAGGAAATTTTCAGTAAAGCCGAGCTGATCGAATTGTTCGATCTCAAGAACTGCAACCGGGCGCCATCAGCATTTAATACCGAAAAGCTGATTTGGCTGAATCAGCATTACATGAAGGCTTTGCCAGCAGAACGGGTTGCAGCAGAGCTGCAGTGGCACCTGGATGCTCAGGGGCTGGACACCTCGAATGGGCCAGCCATTACGG
>JAIUMG010000172.1 GCA_022565655.1 Alkalimonas sp. | reverse complement strand
TTCAGCCGATGGTGAGTGAACCCGCAAGAACTCAGCGCTTAGGCGGCTTTTCGTGCCATCGGCAAAGCAAACATCCAACTGCTTACTCAGCCGATGGTAATGCAACCGGGTCAGTGCGGGAGCCGCTGCCATGGTCAGTCCTTATCAATACGCTACAGAATAAAGCGACTCAGATCTTCATCTTGTACTAACGCATCCAGATGTTTATCAACATAGGCGGCGTCTATTACCACGGTCTGGCCGGTATGGTCGGCTGCCTCATAAGAGACTTCATCAAGTAAGCGCTCCATCACGGTATAGAGACGGCGAGCACCGATGTTCTCGGTTTTTTCATTCACATGAAAGGCAGCATCAGCCAAACGACGAATACCATCTTGTTTAAACTCAAGCGACACTCCCTCAGTGCCCAGCATGGCGATGCTTTGCTCAGTCAGCGACGCTTTGGGCTCGGTCAGTACGCGCTCAAAGTCATCGGCGGTCAGTGCCGATAACTCAACCCGGATCGGCAAGCGACCCTGCAGTTCCGGCACCAGATCAGAGGGTTTGCTCATCTGAAAAGCGCCTGAAGCGATAAACAGAATGTGATCGGTTTTGATCATGCCATGCTTGGTATTGACTGTGCAGCCTTCAATGAGGGGCAGTAAGTCGCGTTGCACACCCTCGCGGGAAACATCTGGCCCGCCACTGTCGGCACGTTTGCAAATTTTATCGACCTCATCAAGAAAGACGATACCGTGTTGCTCGACCAGTTCGACGGCTTGCAGCTTCAGTTCTTCCGGGTTGACCAGTCGGCTGGCTTCTTCTTCCACCAGTAACTTGAAGGCATCTTTGATCTTCAGCTTTCGCTTTTTCTTGCGATCAGCGCCCAGATTCTGGAACATGCTTTGCAATTGCGAGGTCATTTCTTCCATGCCCGGCGGGGTCATGATTTCAATGCCCATCTGCTGCTGGGCCACATCGATTTCAATTTCTTTATCGTCTAACTGACCTTCACGCAGTTTTTTTCGGAATACCTGGCGGGTGTTGCTGTCTTGTGCTGGGGCATCGCTGTCTTTCCATTGATCGCGACTGCCAGGCAGCACCGCATCCAGAATACGCTCTTCAGCGGCTTCTTCAGCCCGGTATTTATTCTTGGCAATTTCTTGCTCGCGTAACAACTTCACCGCACTGTCAGCCAGATCACGAATGATGCTTTCAACATCTTTGCCGACATAACCGACTTCGGTAAACTTGGTGGCTTCGACTTTAATAAAAGGCGCATTGGCCAATTTAGCCAGTCGGCGGGCAATTTCGGTTTTGCCGACCCCGGTGGGGCCAATCATCAGGATGTTTTTGGGAGTGACTTCCTGGCGCAGTGCTTCAGGCAGCTGCATACGGCGCCAGCGATTGCGTAATGCAATTGCAACAGCACGCTTTGCCTGGTGTTGGCCAATGATGTGTCGATCCAGCTCATGGACAATTTCTCTTGGAGTCATATCTGACATAAATTAACCTGCTTATAACTGTTCAATGGTGTGATGCTGGTTGGTATAGACACAAATATTGCCAGCAATGGTAAGGCTTTTTTCAACAATATCGGTAGCACTAAGGTCGGTATTTTCCAGCAATGCTGTGGCGGATGCCTGAGCAAAAGGACCGCCGCTGCCAATGGCAATTAAATCGTGTTCAGGCTGAATCACGTCGCCATTGCCGGTGATGATTAACGATGTGGTGGCATCGGCCACGGCCAGTAAAGCTTCCAGCTTGCGTAGCATGCGATCGGTACGCCAGTCTTTAGCCAGCTCGACAGCAGCACGCATTAGGTGGCCCTGATGCATTTCCAACTTGGCTTCAAAGCGCTCAAACAAGGTAAAAGCGTCGGCGGTACCGCCAGCAAACCCAGCCAGTACCTGGTCTTTATACAGGCGGCGCACTTTACGGGCATTGCCTTTCATTACGGTATTGCCAAGAGACACCTGGCCATCGCCGCCGAGTGCGACCTGGCCATTACGGCGAACAGAAACTATGGTTGTCATGGTAAGCCCTTATGACGATTGGAATGACTGGGATCTAAGGGCTTAGTGCGGTCTTTTCAAGTCCAGTTCCAGATCTGGCAGGTGTTTATGCCGTTACGACGTAAACGATTGCGATCGGCCTCTGCCTGACGACGGCTTTCATAAGGCCCTAAGACCACCCGATACCAAACACCATTGCTGCCTTCAGTGCGTCTGATGCTGGAAGAAAAGCCGGCAAAGGCAATTTGCGCTCGCATGGCATCAGCCTGCTCTTCGCTGCGAAATGAAGCACATTGCATCTGGAAGGGGCCTCTGGCCTCCAGCTCAGGGATCTCGACCACGATTTGACGGTTTTCCAGTTCTTCAATGTATTGGTAAGGCTCTTCGGTCGGGCGCTCGGGCAGGTCATCCTGCACCACAACCGGAGCAGGAGCGGGTTGCTGCACGGGCGTTTGCTTATTGAGTGTCCATAGAAACCAGGCGAACAACAGCACCAATACCGCAGTCGCCAGCATCAGCAGCCATGGAACCGGAGCTTTAGCCGGGGCTTTCTTTCGGCTATTGGGTTTGGGGCGTGCTGTTTTTACATAATCACGTCTTGGCATCTATACAACGGCATCCAGATTTATTCAGACTGCTATTCTAACGGGTTGTACCGGTAAAGGACAATGCTGTTTGCTGGTTTGCTAAGCATTCAGGCTAAGTCAATGGGATCAACATCCAGTTGCCAGCGTAATTTACGACTCAGTGGCCAGCGCTCGGCTTCGCTAATCAGTTGTTGCAATAACTGATGCAGTTGCCGGCGTTGCTTTGCATAGCAGTGTAGCTGCCAGCGGTATTTACCCGCCTTACGCTCCAGCGGCGCTCTGATCGGCCCTAATAGTTGGATCTCTGGTGCCAGTTGCCTGGCCAGTTCGACCAGTTGCTGCAACCACTGCTGTCCTGTCTCATCTTGTAACGACTCCGTTCGAAACAATGCCAGCGACAAATAAGGCGGTAGCTGGGTTTGCTGTCGTTCTTCCAGCGCTAAACGGGCAAAGGAGTCGTAACCATTGTGCAGAATATCCTGCAGCATGCTGTGTTCAGGGTAACGGGTTTGCAGCAGTACGGTGCCAGCATGTTGTGCCCGCCCGGCCCGGCCTGAGACCTGGGTGATCAATTGTGCCAGTTGCTCGGGGGCGCGAAAGTCACTGCTGTACAAGGCGCCGTCGACATCAACGATGACCACCAATGTCACCAATGGAAAGTGGTGCCCCTTGGCCAGCATTTGGGTGCCAACGATCAATTGCGGCTCGCCAGTGGCAATCTGTTGTAGCGCTTGATCCAGGCTGCCTTTACGCCGGGTGCTGTCCCGATCCAGACGAACCAGTGGATAATTTGGAAATAAGGGTTGCAACTGTTCTTCCAATTGCTCGGTACCCTGACCCAGTGGTTGCAGCCGGGTACTGCCGCAATGGCTGCACTGTTTGGGAACAGGCCGCATGGCGCCACAATGGTGGCAGATCAGTTGCCGGCTTTGCTTATGCCAGGTCATGCTGGCGTCGCAGCGGTGGCAGTCGCTGAGCCAACCGCACTCCTGGCAACTGAGTGCCGGCGCATAGCCCCGGCGATTTAAAAATAACATCACCTGAAAACCCTGTTCAAGGGTATGACGAATGCGCTGAATGCACTGCTCCGCCAAGCCATAACGCACGGTTTGTTGTTGCAGGTTAATCAGTTCCAGTTTCGGCAGTTGCTGGCCGGTGGCGCGCGAGCTGAGCGTCAATAACTGAAAGCGGCCTTGCACACTATTGTGTAAACTTTCCAGGCTGGGTGTGGCGGAGCCTAGCACCACAGGACAGGTTTCCAGAGCGGCTCGTTTCACGGCTAAATCACGGGCATGATAGCGAAAACCATCCTGCTGTTTCAGCGACGGGTCATGCTCTTCATCGACAATAATCAACCCGAGCTTGCGAAACCGTAAAAATAGCGCCGAGCGAGTCCCTATAACGATGGCAGCGCTGCCGCTGGCAGCGTGTTGCCAGCAGTTCAGCCGCTCGGTATCGGTCAGGCCGGAATGCCAGCTTAGCACCGGCACAGCAAAGCGGTTGGCAAAGCGAGCCAGGGTTTGGGGGGTCAAGCCAATTTCAGGCACCAGCACCAACACCTGTTGGCCTTGCGCCAGCAAGGGAGAAATGCTTTGTAAATACACTTCGGTCTTACCCGATCCGGTAATGCCTTCCAGCAAAAAAGGCTGAAACTGACCGGCTGCCTGCACAATGCGACTTACCACCAGTGCCTGATCGGTAGTCAGCTTTAAGCCAGCTGTGCTATCAGACTGTGGTGTATAAGGTTGAAAAGGCTGCTCAACCGCTTGGATCAACGCCTTTTGTAGCAACTGATTGATGGTGGTGCGCTGATGGTGCTTTAACAGAGCCGACTCGTTTTGCGGGCCGTGCTGCAATTGTTGCCATAATGCCAACTGTCTGGCTGAGCGTTTAAAATCGGATTCGCTGGCTTGTTGGCCCAGCTCGGTTAGTTGGTATACCAGCGCTCGGTAGGCCGGTAGCGGCTTGCCTTCACGAAGCAGCGCAGGCATCGCGGCAACCAGTACTTCACCCAGTGGATGATGGTAATAATCCGCCGCAAACGACAGCAACTGGCAGAGCCGTTCGGATAACACGGGCTCCTGGTCGATGACGTCTACAATCGGTTTTAAGGCATCTGTGGCAAACGCATCGGCAGGCTCTAGCTGCCACACAACGCCAATCAGCTCACGTGAACCAAAGGGCACCCGCACCCGACAACCGACCCGCACCCGACAACCGACCCGCACCTGAAGTGGCTCGGGCAACAGATAATCAAACGATTGGCGTAACGGCACAGGCAGGGCCACTCGGATCACGGACACAGACAACACTCACTTTCTTAGATATATCGGGCTGAGGGCTGGTGGACAGCACCGTATTAGTCGCTTAGTGTATCGGTTGCCTGTGCCGGATAGCAATACCGGGTTTGATTGATCTTTCGCAGTCATCCGACGGTTATTGGGGACTGGAAAGATTCTCTATAGAGCGATGTTTTTAGTTGCAAGCAAAAACCAGAACGATTAAACTACGCGCCCTAATTGAACTGTAACAGCGTATGGTGCTCGGCGTAAAACGACCGGGTGGCGATACGGCCTTAACGAGGTAATCCATGAAACCAGGAATTCACCCAGAATATCAAGAAATTACTGCAACTTGTACTTGTGGTAATACCTTTAAGACTCGTTCTGCACTGTGCAAAGATATCCACTTGGATGTGTGCTCAGCTTGTCACCCGTTCTATACCGGTAAGCAAAAGGTACTGGACGTTGGTGGTCGTGTTGACCGCTTTAAGAAGCGTTTCAGCATGGGCAGCAAGCGTTAATCACGCCTGCTATCAGCAAAAAAGCACCTACGGGTGCTTTTTTTGTGTCTGTCGCTAGGAGGAAGCGCCGATAGAGGTATAGGCGCGTTGGCTCGCTGATGAAGATTTATTTCTTCTTTGCTTTCTTCTTGGTGGCTACTTTTTTCTTTTTCACTGGTACTTTGGCCTCTTTGTGCTTTGGCCGTAAGCCTTCGATAAAACGTCGTTTTAATTTTTGCTCGGTATAGCGTTCGATTTTGGCCAGTACTGCCATGTCGTGAGCTTCTACCAGCGAAATCGCGATGCCTTTTTTACCTGCCCGGCCGGTACGGCCAATGCGATGGACATAGATATCGGCGGTGCGCGGCAGGTCGTAGTTGATTACGTGGCTGATATCATCAATATCCAGGCCGCGAGCGGCTACGTCGGTGGCAATCAGCACCGGTGACTGGCCTTGTTGAAAGCGGAAAATAGCCTGTTGACGTTTATCCAGCGGCATTTCACCTTGCAGCCAGCAATTACGAATACCGGCGGTTTGCAGCTGGCCGGTTAATTGCGCCAGCCGCTCTCTGGTTTTGACAAAGACGATGGCTTTTTGTACATCGTCCTGTTTCAATAGGTGGATCAGCAGCGCCAGTTTGTGATCGTTATCATCGGCCAGATGAACCCATTGGGTGATTTTTCCTCGCTCGCGTCGTGGCGGCTCGGCTTCGATGCGCTCAGGATCATTTAGTGAGTGGCCAGCAAAACGCTCCAGGTTATTGCCTTCGAGGGTGGCAGAAAACAGCATGGTTTGTTTGCGTTGTTTGGCTTCCAGCACGATGCGATTCATTTCACCGATAAAGCCCATATCCAGCATGCGATCGGCTTCATCCAAAACCAATATCTCGACATGCTCGGCCTGAAAGGTTTCTTTATCCAGGTACTCGGTTAAGCGACCTGGGGTAGCCACCAGTAAATCATTGTTTTTGGTCAGCACTTCATCATGGCTGCCATAATTGATACCGCCGGTGATCACACCGGCATTTAAGTCGGTAAACTGAATGAGCTTTTGAATTTCCTGATGAATCTGATAAGCCAGCTCCCGGGTTGGGGTCATGATCAATACCCGGGCAAAGCCTGGTGAGCGTCGCGGAAAATCCAGCAAATACTGAATGGCCGGCAACAGAAACGCCAGCGTTTTCCCGGTGCCCGTCGGGGCGCTTGCCATAATATCCCGAGCTTCCAGCGCAACGGGCAACACCAGTTCCTGGATTTGGGTGGCTTGCTTGAAATTGGCTTTTTGTAAGGCGCGTTGCAACGCCGGGTCTAAATCAAATTCATCAAATTGCATGGCATGCTCTGTCCGTTTGGTCTGTCATCTGCAGTGACAAGTTCACTGCCGCCATTTACACTTCGCGTTGGAGGTTGCTATGACAGCAGGGTTTCAGTGTAAACAATTTTTTATTGGCCATCAGTACTGTGCAATGAAAGTCGGTACGGATGCCATGTTGCTTGGTGCCTGGGCTCAACTGCCAACGCAAGGTGCTGTGTTGGATATCGGCTGTGGTAGCGGCATTCTTAGTTTGATGTTGGCACAGCGCAGTCAAGGTCAGCTTAGCATTCATGCCCTTGATCTGGATGAAGGCGCTGTGTTGCAAACGCAGCTGAATGTGCAGACTTCGCCCTGGCCATCAGCGATTCAAGTACTCAGGCGGGATATTCTAACCTATCAGCCGGCAG
>JAIUMG010000171.1 GCA_022565655.1 Alkalimonas sp. | reverse complement strand
ACCAGTAGCCATGGCGCGGATAGCACAAACAATTGCCAGAAGTTGTCGACAAAACTTAGCATGGGGTGTGATCCTTATGATGTTCGTGCTGTACCGGCTTACCTTGTTCCAGCGCGGCCAAAATGGAGCATTCGGTGGCACTTAAAGGCCCGCCACAACATGCATCATCCAGTTGCTGCAGGGCCTGATAAAAGCGTTGTAGCTCTGCCATTTGCTGCTCGATGTCCTGCATTTTTTGCTGCACCTTGTCTTTGACATCGGCGCATTGCCACTCGGCTTTATTGTCTTCTATCTGCAGTAACTCGCGGATTTGCTGCAAACTAAAACCAACGCTTTTAGCGCGCAGAATAAATCCCAGCCGTTTGCTGTCCGCCTCATTGTACAAACGATAGCCCGCTTCCGTGCGGGCGCTTGGGCTTAATAACTGCTGCTTTTCATAAAAGCGGATGGTATCAACACTGACACCATGCCGCTTGACCAATTCACCAATTTTCATCTGTGTCCCCTTCTACTATGAAGACAGTATAAACCCTTGAGTCAACTCCAGAGTCAAGGATTTAACTGGACCAACCAATGAAGTGGGTCAGGATGGCTGTTATGCTTAGGATTGAGACAGCGAATCCCATTTCAAGCGCAATGGCATGTTTTAAGGCGGTTTGCTTCTGCTGTTGCAAAGCTGGCACCAATTTCAGTTTATTCAGTGCCCCCAAAGCGATCAGCAGGCTGACCAAGACCAGCTTGCCGAGCAACCAACGGCCGTAGCTGGATTGCCAGAGTGCCGCAAGATCGGTAAATAAAAACAGCAGCATGCCAATACCGCTTAGCAGTAAAGCAGGCAATACTACCAGCATAACCCGACCAAAGTGCTGCATCAGCGGATACAACTGGTTAGCCGAATGTTGGCGACACAGCTGCCAGAGCGCCGGCAAAGAGCCAACCCAAAGCCCGACACAAAGCAGGTGCAACAGCAATAGCAGTTGGCCTGGCAGACCAAAACGCAGCAGATGGCCACTGAGCGTAAAGCCATACAGCAACAGCAAGATGGCCGTCAGTTGCAGCACCCAGCGCAACCAGCTCTGTGAACTGAGCAGTAAACTCAGCCCAAGCAAAACAAAAGCCGGCAACTGGATCAACATGGTTTTGCCTGCGGCATCCGGCAGCAGGAAGTGCAGCAACTCCCAATCAAACATGCCGCTTACCCCCGCCATCGCAATGCTGCCGACCAACAGCAAATAGCTGCTAACCACGCTAAGCGCACCAAGGCTGTATACCAGTGCCAGCAACGGCCGGCTTAGCGCAGGGCTAAGCCGGTGTCGTGATGCAAGCCAGGAGCAAAATAATGCCCCTATGCAGATGGCGGTGCAAACATAGAGCAGAAACCGGCTGGCGGTAGCCAACTCCTCCCAAAGCATGATTAGCTGCCTTGATGCTGCGTGCGCAGGATCAAGGCATGATGATGTTGGTGCTCATCAGCTTTGGGCTGTTTGCCCGGTGAGGTTTCGCTTGCATCAGGATCCAACTGAAAAGCAATGACGCCGCTTACCCGGTGTCCATCGGCGCCGATGGCTGACCAAGCAAACTCGTAGCTGCCTGGCTGTAGTGCCGGCAGTTCAAACTCAATATGGTCGGTTGCTTCGTTATTGCGGTTAAAACCAAACTCAATGGACTGGTTTGCTTTTGTTAAGTCCAGCGACAGCATCCTCACTGGATCACCAAAGTGCAGCATCACCACTTTAGGTGACTCTTTTAGCAAAGCGTCTTGCGCAGGAATGGAGAACATTAACGGGGTATGGGCCAGAACAACAGTGCTTTGTAGCGCATAAAGGGATAGTGCAGCAAAAAGGCTGAAAAAGGTTTTCATCGTCATTTCCTCAATTAGATTCTTTATTTAGTGATAGCGGTGCACGCAACGAGACAAAGCCTCGGTTGGTGCTTTCGTACAAAGAATCAGGCCTGTCTGGGAGGCTGAGAAGCGAGCGTGGGGTATACACTGAGATCAACAAAGTCAGGGCTTTGGATCAACTCAGGAAAAAGGGGAAGGTGATTGCTGGCAGTGTCTAGCGGTGGTGTCGTGGTGACACAACAGCTGGCACATAAACTACAAAATGTGGAGGTATTTGGCTGCAGCTTGGGTTCTGCCGGGTTGCTATCGGATGCGATGAATAAGTCGGTAGCTGGGATTGTCCCGGCCAATTGCCCCAGGTTCTCAAGCGCTGCCCAGCTCCCGACTGGTTCGGCTGGGTGATGCCCTGCATGGCAGCCTGCCATAGCAAACCCGGCTACACTTTTCAGTAGCAAGGCAGCAATCAGTAGAAAGGCAGTCAAACGCATGGCGGTACCCAAGGCAGTAGTCATTTTTTACTTTAGCGAAATCTGTCTCTCTTGGCAAATGATGTGTCACTATCTTCATTGCAGTAACAATGCAGCTCTACCAGCATAGTTTTTCTCCTTAATGTAGCTGAGCAAGGAAGCCGTTTAAAAGCGAGAAAAAAGTTTAGACTCTGGAGTTCACTCCAGATCCTGACCGGGCCATTATTTTTGACAAATTTTACTAACCGGCGTATGGTTAGCGCATCTTAACTCTGGTGATTGCAGATGCTCAGCACTCTGGTACAACGGCAAAAAATCTGGGCCATCCCTATGATGGTCAGCCTTGCTTTGTCCTGGTGTTTGCTATTTTGTGGTCAGCTGTTTGCTGCTAACCAGGCTCCAGAGTTACAGCCGGAGCTGCCGCCTTGTCATGGGGTGGTTGCAGAGCAGCTGATCCATGAGCTGCTGCCAGAGCATGATCTGTGCTCAGCCTGTGCGTTGGATGCGGTACAAACGGTAACGCCGGAGCTGCCCGCTGTGGTACTGTGGTTGCAGGCTGTCGTTGAGCCTGCGCTGGCTGAGTTACCCAGTGAGCAGCATAGCCTGTATCTGGCACAAGGCCCGCCTTCCCCCCGAACGACCCCACTTTATTTGCAAAAATCCTTACTGCTGATCTGAGATCTGCTGGTTTTCTGATCGTCGCTTGCATGCCGTGGCATGTGGTTGCTTGAGAATTTAACCTGGCAGGATTTTTCGTATGTTTCTTTCAAAAAACAGGCGCTTTGCGTGCTTTATCTGGTTGTTGATGCTCAGTTATGGCGTATGGGCTACACCGCATCAGCATGGCAGTCACGACCACCATGCGCCGGCCCAGTCTGCGGCAGCAGCGCAGGATGATCCCTTAGCATCACTGCGTAGCGAAGCTACCACCATCTATACCTGCTCCATGCACCCTCATGTTCGCTCCGAAAATCCGGATGATCGCTGTCCAATTTGTGGTATGGCCTTAATTCCGGTGGAGCAGGATGACGATGAACCACTGCCGGATGAAGAGGGCGCTATGCTGCGATTAAGCCCCAGAGCCTATGCATTACTGCAACCGGAATTAACGCCGGTACGTCGGGAGCAAGCTCAGGGCACTTTATCGCTGGTTGGCAAGCTGGCAGCCGATCAAAGTCGGTTAAAAACCATCAGCGCCTGGACCTCGGGTCGTATCGAAGAACTTTACTTGAATACCACAGGCGTCGATGTCAGCGCCGGCCAACCGATGGTCGAACTATTTAATCCCGATCTCATCGTGATCCAGCAGGAGTTGGTGCAAGCAAAACAACTGTCTGCTGCACAGGGTAGCGCCCGAAGCGGAAGCTTGCCGGCCACCAGTACGCTAGAGGCTGCACGGCGTCGTTTGCGTTTATTGGGCGTACCCAGTGAACAAATTGAGTCTATTTTGCAGAGTGAAACTTTGCAGGATACCGTGACAATTAGTGCACCCATTTCAGGCCGGGTGCTGGATAAGTTCGTTAATGCAGGGGCTTATGTGGCAACCGGTCAGCCGCTGTTTAGCGTGTTGGGGCTGGAAACACTCTGGCTGGAGCTGGAAGCCTTTGAGCATCAGTTGGCAGGTATTTCAGCCGGTCAGTCGTTAGTGGTTGAGTTGTTGGCACTGCCTGGCGAGCCGTTGGAAGCGACTGTCTTGCTGTTGGAGCCGGTGGTCGATGCCAATCGTCGCACCTTGCGGGTACGGGCGGTATTGGATAATCCAGATGGTCGTTTAAAGCCTGGTATGCTGGCCAGAGCCCGCTTGACTGACACCAAAGACGATGCGTTGCTGATACCCGTATCGGCAGCACTGCAAACCGGCGAACGGGCGCTGGTGTACGTGAAACTGGAAGATGAGCGGCCTACCTTTGTGGGTCGTGAAGTGGTGCTGGGCCGTCGTTTCGGCGATCAGTACGAAGTGCTTTCCGGACTTAGCGAGCACGAGCTGGTGGTGAGCAAAGGCGCTTTTCGACTGGATAGTGAGCTGCAAATTCGCGGGCTGCCCAGCATGATGGCCCCGGAGGGTGGTGGCGCTGATCCGCATGCCCATCATGGCCATGCCACCACACAACATACACCTGAGTCAGAGCCACAGCGCTCTGACGCAACTTCGCCTTCGAGCCCGTCGCATGACTTTCACTTGGCGGATGCCGATGAAACCAAAGTACTTGCTGCCTACCAGCAGCTGTATCTGGCATTAACCGAAGATGATTTAGCTGGTTGGCAACAGGGCACTAAAGACTTTCATCAGGCTGTGGCAGCTGTTGATTGGCCAGACAGCTTACAACCACTTGTTGCTGAGATGAAACATGGCGCTGGGCACAGTCATCATGTGGGTTCAATCGAGCAGGCACGCGAGCAGTATTATCGTCATGTGCAAGCCTTGCTGGAACTGGCCGAGCAGGGCGTTCTGGCTGGTGGTTGGTACCGGGCTCATTGCCCAATGGCTCGGGCAGGACAAGGAGCCGCCTGGCTGCAACCGCAAGACAGTGTACTAAATCCTTATTATGGCGCCATGATGCTGCGCTGCGGCGATGTTGAACAGCAGTACCCGGCAGGAGGTGAGCATGCGCACTGAGCTGCCTGCTGATTCTGCTGCAGAATCGTCATCTCCACATTGGTTTGATCGGGTGATAGCCATCTGTTTACAGCAAAAGCTGATCGTGCTGCTGCTGTGCGCTGTGCTGCTGGTGGTGGGAGTGGCCTATGCCCCTTTTGGCTGGAAAACCGGCATGCCGCTGCAACCGGTGGCGGTGGATGCCATTCCAAACCTTGGTGAAAATCAGCAAATTGTCTTTACCGACTGGCCGGGCCGCTCGCCGCAGGATGTAGAAGATCAGCTGAGTTATCCGCTCAGTGTCGCCCTGATGGGCGTGCCGGGTGTGAAGGATGTGCGCTCCTTGTCGATGTTTGGTTTTTCCAGCATTGCAGTGATTTTTGATGACGGCGTAGAATTTTACTGGGCGCGCAGCCGCTTGCTGGAAAAACTGGCTAGTTTGGCGGCTGATACCTTGCCAGCCGGAGTGCAGCCTACCCTAGGGCCGGATGCCACAGCGCTGGGGCAGGTGTTCTGGTACACGCTGGAAGGGCGCGATCCGGCCGGTAAGCCCACAGCTGGCTGGGATCTGGAAGAGCTGCGCTCGGTGCAGGACTGGTATCTGCGAACCGGTTTGCTGGCCGCCGAAGGGATCAGCGAAGTCGCTTCCATTGGCGGTTATCAGCGCGAGTACCAGATTGAAGTAGACCCCGACTTACTGCGCATTCATCAGGTTAGCTTGTCTGAGGTAACGGCGGCTGTGATGGCGTCCAACCTGGATGTCAGCGGTGGCAGCCGTGAAATCAATGGTGTGGAGTACCTGATCCGTGGTGTTGGTTTTGTCAAAAGCCTGCAGGATATCGAACAGGCGGTCGTGCGGCTGGCGCCCGATCATACCCCTATCCGGGTAGCCGATGTCGCCCGGGTGCAGTTCGGACCGGCTCAGCGGCGCGGCGCCTTGGATGTGGATGGCGCTGAAGCGGTCGGCGGTGTGGTGACAGTGCGTGAAGGTTACAATCCGCGTCAGGCCATCGACAATGTCAAACAACGGCTGCTTGAAGTCAGCCGTGGTTTGCCGGCTAAGGCGGTGATTGACTGGCAACAGGTGACCGTTGCTGAAGTGGATGCTTTTGCAAAGGCGAAGCAGCTTCCAGCCTGGCAGGGCCGGGATGAAGCGGTGCAAGCAGCCTGGCAAGAATTTTTGCGCGCAGAATCGGAGTCTGCCTGGCCAGAGTGGCTTAGCCTAAGTCAGCTGACGGTGGTGCCTTTTTATGATCGCAGTGAGCTGATTGATGAAACTCTTGGCACCTTGCAGGATGCCCTGACGCAGCAGCTGCTGGTCACCATAGTGGTGGTGCTGGCGATGTTGTTGCATCTGCGCGCTGCGCTGGCGGTTAGTCTGATGCTGCCGATGGCGGTACTTTTGAGCTTTATTGCCATGAAATGGCTGGCAATTGATGCCAACATCGTGGCGCTGGCCGGTATTGCCATTGCCATTGGTACCATTGTCGATATGGGCATTATTGTCAGTGAAAACCTGCTGCGGCAGCGTCAGCAGCGGCCTGAGCTAAGCGCCACCAAGGCGGTGCTGTTATCCGGTAAAGAAGTCGGACCCGCTATTCTGACCGCCATCAGCACCACAGTAATCAGCTTTTTGCCGGTCTTTACCATGACAGGAGCAGAAGGCAAGTTGTTTGGCCCGCTGGCCTACACCAAAACCTTTGTGTTGCTGGCGGCGGCTTTACTGGCGTTGACGGTGTTGCCGGTGTTGCTGAGTTTACTGTTTAACTGGCGAAAGAGGGACGTGGCTCGTGGTTGGCAGCAGTGGCTGCTAAGCAGTCGGCGCTGGTGGCTGTTGGCCGCTTTAGTGGTGCTGTGCTTTTGGCTAGGCTCCACCATGCTGTGGCTTGCTACCCTGCTTTATGCGCTGGTGCTGGGCTGGCAGCAGTTTAGTACCCAGTTGCTGGCGAGGTTGAGTCAACAGTGGCCTGCTTTTAGCCTGTATCGCGCCCGTTGGCAGCGACTGGTCGCCTTTGTGCCGGTTTCGGCCTGGAGTCTCGGTCATGGTCTGCTGGTGCTGCTGGTGCTGCTCAGTGTAGTCACTTTGCTCAGTCAGGTCTGGCTGCCGCTTGGCCCGATGCCGGGCGTGCTGGCCAACTGGTGGTTTGTGCTGTTGCTGATAGGGCTGGTGATAGGTTTCTTCCTGCTGTTTCTCTGGGTGTATCCTTATCTGCTGGCTGCGTGCCTGCGGCTTAAATGGTTGTTTTTGTGTCTACCGTTGCTGCTGGTGGGCTATGGCGTGACCGTCT
>JAIUMG010000170.1 GCA_022565655.1 Alkalimonas sp. | reverse complement strand
CATGGTAATTAATCCAGTGTGTGTTGCAATGTTAGACATTGTAGCACATAGTTGGAACATCACATAACAAACCGCGTCATTCAGGGCCTACGGCCCTTGCGACGCTCACAAGTTCGCGCGCATGCGCGGGGCGTTATGCAGCTTGACTCCGTTGCGCAACGCGCTACACTGTAATCCATGATTAAAACTTTCAAGCACAAAGGACTGAGGCTTTACTTCGAAACAGGAAGTACTCGCGGCATTCAAGTCAAACACGCAGCAAGATTACGTATGCAGCTAGTGGCTCTGAATACGGCAATGGAAGTTTCAGATCTCGACATTCCTGGATACAAACTTCATCCGTTGAAAGGTGACCGCAAGGGTATTTGGTCTATAGCGGTCAGTGGAAACTGGCGGTTAACCTTCGAGTTCCGTGATGGCCATACGTATCTGCTTGATTATGAGGATTATCACTGATGTCTGTAATGTTTAACCCAGCCCATCCGGGCGAATTTATTTTGGCAACGTATATGGAGCCTTTTGGCTTGAGCTGCCGCTATTTAGCGGGGAAGCTAGATGTTTCTCCTTCCACCTTAAACAGAGTTTTAAAGTGCCAAAGTGGCATTAGCCCTGAAATGGCACTTCGTTTATCGAAAGCACTAGGCAGAAGCCCTGAGAGTTGGCTTGCGATGCAAGATACTTACGACTTATGGCATGCCGGAAAGAACTTGAGTTTAGATAAGGTTCAGAAGCTTGAACTCACAGCTGCATAACAAAATGCGATTACGATTATCTCGTGTCGTTATCACTATTAGATTCGACGCTTGCATAGGGCTGCTAACATGAAGTCAACACGCCCTAGGGAGAAAAAATGAATTCTGCAGGTAATAAATATCTTCTGACTGCGGCAATATGCTGTTTTGCTGCCGCACTTGCCCATCTTGGCTGCATTGTGTTCGGCGGCGATTGGTATCGCTTCTTTGGTGCAGGTGAGCAAATGGCACAGATGGCAGAGCAGGGGCTTTGGTACCCAACAATGGTTACCTCTGTCATTGTCTTGGTGCTTATGGTGTGGGCGCTTTATGCTCTGTCGGGTGCAGGGGCAATTAAGCGTTTACCTTTGACAAAATTGGCGTTAATTCTTATTACTGGGATATTCTTACTTCGTGGTGTTTCCTTTGTGGGCTTAATGCCAATGTTCCCAGAAAACAGCCTAACGTTTTGGTTGGTCAGCTCAGGTATCTGTTTGTTTATTGGTGGCCTTTTTGCTGTGGGTTCTTGGCAGCAATGGCCAGCTTTAGGTGCTAATGAACCAGCTTAAAATCTCAATAATAGCGCTTCGTGCCGGCGCGGCCTCGGTGGTGATTGGTTTAATCGCCTTTGCTTTAAGCTGGAACTTGTGGGCGCTCTGGGGGGGACCGATGCCGGGTATTCAGGTGTTACTTTATCCTGGTAACTTGTCACTTGTGTATCTGTGGCATCCACTATTTACCGAAGAAGTGAATTTTTGGCCTAAACTTGCACTTCAAATGGTTGGGCAATTTACGGTGGTTGCATCTGTAGCTGCCTTGGTAACCAAGGCCATAAGGACTTGGCGAAGCGCATAACCCCCATCACTAGCCCCATCACAACCCCCATCAAGCATGCACTCGTTATGCGCTTGGCTCACAACAAGTTGCCCGCATTGGTGTCGGGCGTTATGCTGTAAGAGAAACATGAATTAATTTCATACCAAAATGAGAGGAGTTTGTAACATGAAATTCTGCACTCGTTTTCAAGGTTCAATGTTCTGGCTGTTGTTGCCTACATACTCAAGCTGGAATGCTTATGTAAAAAATGCAGTGATGGGACGCAGCAAGATGTGGCTTGTTGGCACGGCAGCCGCGGCGCTTCTTAGTGTGGCTGCTGTCAGTGCTGCCGATATCGAAGGCGCCGGGGATCACCCGAAGGTACCGCGGGTTGCTGGTTCGTACATCGTATTTTCTGAGCAAAGCGATTTTGATCGTCTGGCGGTTCCGACGGGGCCTTGGCTTGGGGATCAGTTCGAGTCGCTTGAGCGGCTGGAGGGGGAGGTGCTTCGGCTGAGCTACAATTTCGAGGACCCAAGCGTTACCACGCTGCGAGTGAAGCGCAGCTATCTGCAAGCGCTGCAAGCACGTGGCTTCGAGATTCTGTTTACCGGCTCGGAGGATGATCTTTCTGGTGGGGCTGGACGCACCTTCTTTATTGAATCGGGCTTGTTCGAGCGTGGCGCACGCGATTGCTGCCGTGTTGCCAACCGGGATCGTCAGGTTCGCTATATTGCCGCTCGCTCCGAAGCCGGCGATGTGTTGGCAGGAGTTGCGGTGTTCAATGCCCGTCGGGTTGATGGACCTGCGGTATCCAAGGCGATCGTGACCGCAGCGGAAATGGACGCAACCATGGATCACCAACCTCTCACGGCCGGTGAGATGGAAACCGGCCTACTCCAGGAGGGCCGCGTGGCGGTGCAGGATATTCTGTTCGAACTGAACAGCGCTGCAGTTTTGCCTGAGTCTGCTGAGGCGCTGGCAACGATCGCGGAGCTGATGAGCGAGCAGTCATCAATGGAGCTGCTGGTCGTTGGGCATACGGATAACACCGGTGATTTTGATTACAACGTGTCGTTGTCTTTGGAGCGTGCACAGTCTGTGGTGGACTGGCTACGCGACGAGCATGGTATTGCTGGAGCCAGGCTTCAGGCTGCCGGAGCCGGCATGATGGCGCCGGTGACGTCGAACCGGACAGAAGCGGGGCGGGCTCAGAACCGGCGTGTGGAACTGGTTGAGCGCTAGGCACTCCAGAAGGAAAGACCAATGATGGGCGATAATGTATGAAAGCAATCGTGTATGAGCGATATGGAACTCCTGATGTTCTTAAAATGAAAGCGGTTGAAAAGCCCACTCCTAAGAACAATGAGATTCTGATCAAAACCTACGCAACAACGGTTACCTCAGGGGACTGCCGGGTGCGAAGCCTGACGATGCCTGTTGGTTTTGGCTTGATCTCACGTTTGGTATTTGGCATCTCAAAGCCAAGGCAGCCCATACTTGGCACAGAAATCGCCGGTGAGGTTGAGTCGGTCGGCAGTGATGTCCGCACATTTAAGGTTGGAGACCCGGTATTTGCCTTAGCTGATATGGGGATGGGGTGTCATGCCGAGTACAAATGCATGCCCGAAGACGGGGCGGTGGCATTAAAACCGTCTAACCTGACCTTTGATGAGGCCGCTGCACTCTCGTTTGGCGGTACAACGGCGTTGGATTTCTTCAGAAGAGGAAAATTGCAGCGCGGGGAAAAAGTGCTGGTTAATGGCGCTTCGGGAGCGGTTGGCTCGGCGGCGGTTCAGCTTGCAAAACACTTCGGAGCTGATGTGACCGGAGTGTGCAGTACAACAAACGTTGAATGGGTACGATCGCTTGGTGCCAGCCATGTTATCGACTACAGCAAAGAGGATTTCAGCCAGAGTGATGAAAGTTATGATGTGATTGTTGATACCGTCGGTACAGCCCCGTACTCACGCAGTAAAGCGTCGCTAAAAGCAGGTGGGCGCCTGCTTGTGGTGTTAGGAGGGCTGCCAGATATGCTTCTGATCCCGTGGGTGTCGATGACGAGCCGTAAGAAAGTTATTGCTGGGCCAGCAGACGGGCGGGCGGAAGATTTGTGTTTTCTCGCAGAGTTGGCTGAGGCAGGGGAGTTCAAGCCGATCATCGATCGGCGCTATCCGCTAGAGCAGATCGCCGAGGCTCATCGTTACGTTGATACCGGGCGCAAAAAAGGCAATGTCATTATCACAGTCTTGACGGTTCTGAATTCATCGTAAAAATAAGGGAATAATGCACAAGGTTAAGGTAAGCTAAAGTGTAGACTGACAATCATAGTCTCAACTTTGGAGAAGTATGTGAATGTATTTGAAATGATGCGAACAGGGGAAGTGCACCCATTGTTATTTATGGTCATTATTAAAGCCATTGCACTTGGATGCCTGTGTTTCATGCTGGCAAAAAGTAAAAATAGAAACTACAGACTCGCTTTTTTGGCGGGTGCTTTTCCGGTGATTAATTTTTTCGCTGTCTTGTACTACATAGGCGTACCTAAATTAGAGCGATCCTCGAGTAAACCTGGTTAAAGTCGTGGCGCGAGCTCGTTTATGGTTCGCGCCAATACATTTCGCAGCTCAATCATCCATGGCATGGCTTTTTCTGTACCATGGCACCGATCAGTTGATTGTTATTCAATACGATGTTGTACCTGCCTTCATTGACAGCTTGTGATCCTACTGCTAGAAATAATAGTGTTTCCACTAAACTTGCAACTATACACAGTTATATCTTGGCAAATTTAACCTCGCAGTGAACGGATGATTTGAATGGAGCAAGACAGCTACGTTGTCCCGCAAAAGGAAGCTCCCCAACTACCTGCCTTCGTTGCGCCCCATGGCTCCCGATCGATGTCTTTTCGTGTCTACCTGGTTGTTCTAGGATTAGCGCTGCTTGGTTTTGCATTGGCAACGCTTGCACTTGAAATCCAATCGGCTGCTCGTGCCTATGTCGCGGGCGAGAGCGAATGGTCTAAATCGCAGAAAGAGGCAGTTTATTGGTTGGATCGCTACGCTGACACGGCTGAAATTAGCTGGCTTAACCAAGCCCGAGAGGCGTTGGAGGTTCCATTGGCTGACCTGCGAGCCCGGTTAGCCTTGGAGCAAGATACACCGGATAAGGATGCTGCGGTTCATCACTTCATTACGGCAGGAATTCATCCTGATGATGCTGCTAGAATGGCCTGGTTGTTCCTATATTTCCATCGTGCGCCTTATATCAGAGATGCAGTGAGTTATTGGCGTGAATCAGATCCATACCTTTTGCGGCTGCAAGCTATCGTTACGGAGCTGGAAGCGGAGCTCACAGCGGAGCAGAACGATACATCAGTGATTAATAGTCTCCGCGATGAAGTCAGTCACATTGCTGAGGCATTACGCCCTTTACAAAGTGCATTTTCAGAGACTCTTGGGGAGGCTTCTCGTTCGCTTAATACGTTGTTAAAAGCGGCAGCTGCCATAGTCATAGCAACGCTGGCAATAGCTGTTAGCTTTGTCTTTCGATGGTCTACCTTGAAAATTGCTGATTCAGAGCAACAGTTTCGCGATACGTTCGATCAAGCAGCAATGGGGATGGCTCAGATGCGGCCAGATGGAACCCTGGTTGCGGTTAATCATGCGCTGTGCATGCTACTGGGGTATTCACATAAAGATTTAGTTGGTGGCACCTTGATAGCGTTGTTGCACCCTGACCAAGACGCAGAAAGCTTTAAAAATCTATTGGCTATGAAGGAAACACCTAAATCACAAGAGCACAAATTAATTACGAAAGATGGCTCTGCAATATGGTGTCGATTTTCACTTTCCCGGGTTAATAGTACCTGGAAAGGGCACAATCATCTGATTCTGGGTGTACAGGATGTGACAGAAGCACGTGACCTGATGTACAAGCTAAGTTATCAGGCTCGTCATGACTCATTGACAGGCACGATTAACCGTTATGAGTTTGAAGAGCAACTGGCGGTCGCTATTCATCATGCCAGGGCGAATCAGGCACAGCATGCATTTTGTTTCATCGATCTTGATCAGTTTAAAGTTGTGAATGATACGGCTGGTCATCTTGCTGGTGATGAAGTTCTGCAGGAAGTTACCAGGCTTTTACAGCGCGAGCTTCGCCAAAGCGATATCCTTGCCCGGCTTGGTGGCGATGAGTTTGGGGTCATATTGCGGGATTGTAGTCAGGATGCAGCAATTGAGGTTGCTGAAAAATTGCGTGAGGCCGTCGAAGGGTATGTCTATTACGCCGGTGATACGCAATTGCGAATTGGTGCCAGCATTGGCTGTGTTGCCATCAATGACAGCACACATAATCCTGCCGATTTGCTTAAAGTAGCAGATACTGCTTGTTATATGGCGAAAGATTACGGTCGAAACCGTGTTGTTCACTATTCTGAAGATGATCAGGCTTTGCAATCACGTCACACTGAAATGGAAGTTCTGACACAAATAAGAGCCGCCCTGACAGAAAATCGATTGGTGCTTTATGCGCAAGAGATACGATCGCTTTCTGGGAATGAATTGCCACGTTGTGAAGTGCTGGTACGTTTGCTGGATACTCAGGGGAAGATAGTGCCTCCAGCTCATTTCTTGCCAGCCGCTGAGCGTTACCAGGTGGCACCTGATATTGATCGATGGGTGGTGGAGGCTACCTTGGCCATACTGGCGAAACATCCTCTGCAATTAGCAAAGTTAGGTGCGTGCCATATCAATTTATCCGGCCAATCGATTGGTCGTGAAAACTTTTTAAGTCTGCTGGAGCGGGCTTTAGATCACTCTCCGGTTGACCCAGCTAAGCTTTGCTTTGAGATTACTGAAACGGCGGCTATTTCAAATCTTGCTGATGCCCGTCACTTTTTTACACGACTTAGTCAACGAGGATGTACCTTTGCATTGGATGATTTTGGTAGTGGTCTGTCTTCGTTTGGTTACCTGACGAGTTTACCAGTGGATGTGATTAAAATTGATGGAGCTTTTGTCTGTGATTCGCTCGAAAACGATGTTCATTGCGCCATTGTAAAATCCATTGGTGAAATTGTATCTCTTATGGGCAAAACGACAGTGGCAGAAAGCATTGAAACTGATGCAATTTGTAACAGCATGACTAAACTTGGGATACAATGGGGGCAGGGCTATGGCATCCACCGTCCATGCCCAATAGAAGAGTTGCTGAAAACCTTTTAAAACATCCCTTTTTGGAGTAAGCGCTGCGTGACAAGAGTTAAGCGTCATCGTTTTAACGTGTGGCTAAAGCAACCTTGGCATTAATCGTTGGCCATCAACGCAATTAATGGTGCTACTTCGTCTGGGTCGGCCAATGCTGTGGCTAGCTTATGAATATCTTCTGCCAGCGGGCGATCTTGCTGCAATGGCTTGACGTAGTCCCGGACCCAGCTGCATAAAGCTTTTGATGCCTGGCTCAGTGTGGTGCTGTTTTTCAACTCAGCGCCCTGTACCAGTATTAAGGCTTCAATCGCTACTATCTGATACAACTGCGTTAAACTGGAACTGGCTCGTCGCGCGGCTATGGTGCCTAGTGGCACGATGTCCTGGTTATCGGCGTTGGTTGGGATGGACTGGATAGAGGCGGGCATTGCCTGGCTGCGAAGCTCGGCGACCAGT
>JAIUMG010000169.1 GCA_022565655.1 Alkalimonas sp. | reverse complement strand
AAAATAACAGCCATAACAATGCCGGCAATAATATAAGGGATGGGGTTCATGGCATTGAAATCTTGCTGACGCTGCTTTTCTGATTGTACGCCAATAAAAGCGCCTATCACTGCTTTGAGGACTTGGCTGAATGTAGGGGAACTACTGTTTCCCATCTGATGAGCCTGAGCTTGTCGGCAGCATTCGGTCTAAAAGCTCAAGAAAATCGACAAAATGAAATTGTGATGAGCGACTCTGCCCCCGCAGCCAGCTAATCCAGTTTTGGCTTTGCTGACATTGCAGTTGAGTCTGCTGAGAGTGACACGCTGTTTGATTGGAGGGAGCAAACGTAAAGCCGATGCCTGCTACTATCGCAGCAGTCAAAACAAGACTGGCCAATTTATGCTGTTGAAATACGCCTTTCATCACTGAGATCCCGGTGCTTCCTTAAACAATCATACACTAGCAGAAAGCATTCCGGGATACAAGTTATTTACTTTTTTGCTAGCAAACTAGTCAAAAAGAAGCGGTCAAGCCAAAGAAAATGGAGCGATCGCCATCCTCTTTTTTGGTGGCGAAAGCGGATGCAGTCAGCGTGTCTGTAATGGCATAATTTAAGCTAATGCCGACATCATACAAGGATACCGAATCTTCCCAGCCAACATGCAAGCCCACATTCCATTGATCATTCAGGTCAAAGTCAGTGCCCGCTTCGATATAAATATTATCAAACTCATCGTAATAAAAGGTGACGGCAGCAAGCCCAAAGTCGACGCCCAGATGATATTCGAGGTAATCTTCATCTACCCCATCGAATCGATATTGCAACACACCTACATCAAGGCTGATGCTGTCACTAACATCAAAGCCATAGCCAATATACAAGTTGGTTTCGGAACCAAGCTCCTGATCGCTTGTTCCCCAAAAGCCAGCATAAAACCCATGGTAATCGGCTTCTATTGAGCCTTGGATGTGAAAGTGATCGGTGAGTTGATAGCCACGGAATACGTACTTGGTCATGCCACTGACTTCAGCACTAATGCCTACTTCGTCGGCCTGAATGGCAAGTGGGCTTGCACAAGCGAGAATAAGTGCACTGGCAATGATGGTTTTTTTCATGGTAGTTGTCCCTTATGTTTTGATTATCACATGGAACTACCAAGATGCATGCCAGAATAATTATTTCCATTATATCAGTTGGTTAAGTGAATTAATTTGCAGCCTTACGATTGGTTATGTGCTGTTTTGGTGCGTTGCTGCCTGATTTTCGTGCAGTGGTTTCGGGTGCTTTTTATGCATAAATTCAGTAAAGTAGCGCCACGCTATCTGGTTGGAGACCTATTTGCTTATGCAACCCTATCTAATTGCACCTTCCATTTTATCGGCTGATTTTGCCCGGTTGGGTGATGATACTGCCCGTGTACTGGCTGCTGGGGCCGATGTCGTTCACTTTGATGTGATGGACAATCATTATGTGCCCAATCTGACCATGGGCCCCATGGTGTGTCAGGCGCTGAGAGATTATGGCATTAAGGCACCTATTGATGTGCACTTGATGGTCGAGCCGGTCGATGCCTTGGTGCCGCAGTTTGCAGAAGCCGGTGCCAGTATCATTAGCTTTCACCCAGAGGCATCGCGACATATTGACCGCACCTTGCAGCTAATCCGTCAGCAGGGGTGTGAAGCAGGGCTGGTATTTAACCCGGCAACTCCACTGCATGTTCTGGAGCATGTGTTAGACAAAGTGGATTTAGTGCTATTGATGTCGGTCAACCCAGGCTTTGGTGGCCAGAGTTTTATTCCTGCTACCTTAGAAAAGCTCAAGCAAGCGAGGCAGATCATTGATCAATCTGGCCGACCAATCCGGCTGGAAATCGATGGTGGTGTGAAAACCGATAATATTGCAGACATAGCTGCGGCAGGTGCCGATATGTTTGTAGCCGGTTCAGCAATTTTTAACAGCCCTGATTATCAGGCCACGATTAGCGCCATGCGGACTGAATTGGCAAAAGTTGCTGAATAATCTAAACAGCCGATGCAGGAATACGTATAATGTCGGGGCTATGCAGCCGGCATAGCAACCAACTTAGTCTTTTTTATTGTTAACTATGGATCCTATGTATGAGTAGCAAGCCGATCGTGTTAAGTGGAGCACAGCCTTCAGGACAACTGACCATTGGAAATTATCTGGGTGCTTTACGCCAGTGGGATCGGATGCAGGATGATTACGATTGTCTGTATTGCATTGTCGATTTGCATGCCATTACCGTCCGGCAGGACCCGCTGGCGCTTCGCAACGCCTCTTTAGATAGCCTGGCCCTGTACCTGGCTTGTGGTATTGACCCGCAGCGTTCAGCAATTTTTATGCAGTCGCATGTACCAGAGCACAGCCAACTAGCCTGGATCCTGAGCTGCTATACCCAGTTTGGTGAGCTGGGGCGAATGACGCAATTTAAAGACAAGTCTGAGCGACATAACAACAATGTCAATGCTGGTTTATTTACTTACCCGGTGTTGATGGCGGCTGATATTTTGTTGTATCAGGCCAATCAGATCCCGGTTGGGCATGATCAAAAGCAACACCTGGAATTAGCGCGAGATGTGGCGATGCGTTTTAATGCCTTGCATGGCGATGTGTTCACGGTGCCAGAGCCTTTTATCCCGAAAGTGGCTGCCCGGGTGATGAGCTTGCAGGACCCAACAAAGAAAATGTCGAAATCGGATGACAACCCACAGAACTTTATCGGTTTGCTGGAAGACCCGAAAGTCATCGCCAAGAAAATCAAACGCGCGGTTACTGATTCCGACGACCCACCACGGGTCACGTTCGATATTGAGTCCAAACCAGGCGTGGCAAACTTGCTTAGCATTTTAAGTGGCGTCACGAATAAAACTGTGGCTGATCTGGAAGCAGAGTACGAAGGAAAAATGTACGGCCATCTAAAAACCGATGTGGCCGATGCTGTGGTCAGTCTGCTGGAGCCGTTGCAGCAACGCTTTACTGAAATTCGTGCTGATGAAACCCTGATGCGTCAAGTGATGCAGCAAGGGGCTGAACATGCACGCTCGCGTGCTGCGACCACGTTGCGGAAAGTCTATGATGCAGTTGGTTTCGTTTTACCTTAGGGCTGGTACCTGATGAGCCAGGCGCTGCCGTTTTCTGTCTGGTTCTGGTTGTTGTTTTTTATTGCCGCCGCTCTGGGCGGCATTTTGCGTTTCTGGCTGACCAACCTGGTGAGCCAAAAACTTGGCATGGTGCTCCCCTGGGGCACCTTATTGGTCAACAGTAGTGGCGCCATGGCGCTTGGTTTTCTTGCCGCAAGGCTCGCTGATGCAGAGCAAGCACAGTTAGTATGGCTGGTGCTCGGCATTGGTTTTTTAGGTGCTTATACCACTGTATCGAGCTTTAGCTTGCAAACCTTAAGCCTATGGCAAGCCGGCCAGTGGCAACGTGCCCTGTTGAATGTGTTACTAACTCTGTTAATTGGGTTGGTTGCCATTACCCTTGGCTTTTGTTGGGGGCTGGCATGACCATCCGGCCTGTGACTTATCTGCTGGTTGGGCTTGGTTCAGGCTTGGGAGCCTGTCTGCGCTTGTTGCTCTCTTCACTAATGCACCAGCCGGATGCAGTCTGGCCTTGGGCGACTTTGCTGGTCAACCTGCTTGGTTCGGGTTTTATTGGTTTTTATGCCACCATGGTGGGTAGCCATGGATGCTGGCAAGTTAGTGAGGCACAAAAGCAGTTTGTTCTGGCTGGCTTTTGCGGGGGTTTTACCACCTTCTCAGTGTTTAGTCTGGAGTGGTTGCAGTTGTTGCAAAGCGGTTCTATCTTGCTGGCATCAATCTACTTGATTGCCTCTGTAATTGGTTGGTTGTTGGCCGTTTTTTGTGGCAGTCTGGTGGCGCGCTATAGCATGCTGAACTAGACTGAGTTTAATAAAAACCAATCTATATCAGGTACCTCACTGCATGAAGTCAACCAAGGCAACGACCATTTGGCTACTGAGTATTGGCTTTACTTTGTTGGTGGTGATGTTGTTGTCGGCTTGGCTGGCCCATCAGCAGCGCTTGCACACCTTTGAGCTTGAACTTAAGCAATTGCACCGCACCAATAGCCAGCAAATGCAACAATTGCAACTGCAATTACAGCAAGATGCGTTAATCGCGGCTGATCTTGTTCATGCCAACTCCCATATTCAAAAAGCGGTCCTTGATGCCGCCAGTCATTATCGAAATGACCCTGATGATGCCGTTGCACTAGAGCGTATTCGACAAGCCGTACTCCCCGAATTAAAGCAGCAATGGCAGGCATTGCAACCTTTTGCTGTCCGGCAATTGCATCTTCATTTAGCGCCTGATGCCTTGACTTTGCTGCGCGCTCACCGGCCAGAGCGGCACAGCGATCGATTGCAGGATGTTCGCCCAATGGTGATGTCGGTGCTCAACGAGGGTGAGGCGATTGCTGCGCTCGAAGTAGGGCGTCATGGCATGGGCGTTCGCGCCGTGGTGCCGGTACAAGACGCTGCACTGAACACCGTAGGGGCTGTTGAGGTTGGCTTGGGCATTCAAACTTTAATTTTTAAGCGCCAGCAGTTGCTTCAACAGCAAGGCATTGTTGATGCAGGTGTTTCTGTGCTGCTGTCTAAGCAGATCAGTCAAGTGATTCACCCGTCAGAGCAATCTGCAGCAGTCGACCATAGCCTCTGGGTGCTGGATAGCGAAAGCGGGAATCATACACAAAGCTGGCTGAAGCAGGGACTCTTGCCAAATAAGGTGGCTCAGCCAACCATGCTGCGCTTTCAGCAAGAGCAGCAACACTTTTTAGTCAGCCTAATGCCTTGGTACAGCTATCAACAACCGAGTGAGCAAGCCGCCGATGTGGTGCTGGTTGCCTGGCAAGATATTACTGGCCAGATCGCCGCTCACCAGCAGCAAAACCTGCGGATCTGGGGGCTTTGGCTGGTTTCAGCTTTGCTGAGCGTTTCGCTTATTGTATTTTTTGCCGCTCGGTTGCAAAAAGCGACAGCGCACTCTATCAAAGCGCAGCAGCTGCAACTGCGCTGGTCTGAGCAACGGCTGGATGCTTTATTTCGACTATCTCCCTTACCTATATTGTTAAACCGGATGGAAGATGGTGCTTTTATTGAATCGAACCCTGCGATGGAAAAATTGGTTGGATACACTCAGCAAGAGTTGAGTGAGCTAAGCTATTGGGATTTAACGCCAGAGATTTATGCGGATGATGAGCAAAAACAGCTGGAGTCACTGCAAAACAAAGGGCGCTATGGGCCTTATCGCAAGCAATATCGCCACAAAGATGGCCATTTAATTGATATTGAATTGAATGGGATGCGCTTTGAAAACCCGGCTGGCGAGCAAATGATTTGGACTATTGTGCAGGATTTAACCGAGCGCAACCAGCTAGATAAAATGAAAGATGAATTTATTTCTACCGTCAGTCATGAACTACGGACACCATTAACCTCTATTGCGGGCTCCTTGTCATTGGTGTTGTCTGGCGCTGCCGGTGAGCTCACGGAAAAAAGCAAGAAAATGCTTGGCATTGCCGAGCGGAACAGCAAGCGCTTAACCAGCTTGGTCAATGATTTGTTGGATATGGAAAAGCTGGTGGCAGGTAAGCTTACCTTTATGCCACAGCAACTGGATCTGACTGAACTGCTGCAAGACGCAGTGGAGCAAAACTCACCCTATGCACAAAACCACCAGACCAAGTTAGTGCTGGAAAGTGAGCTACCTGCTCAGGTATTGGCAGACCCAGCCAGAATACAGCAGGTCATGGCCAATTTGTTATCCAATGCGGTGAAGTTCTCACCAAATGGCAGTGTTGTTCGAATTACTACTGAGCAACGGCCTTCTACAATTCGAATTAATATCATCGATGAAGGCCCTGGTTTAACGGCAGAAGAGATAAGTGGTTTGTTCCAACGCTTTTCGCAGCTCAACAGTGGTACCACCAAGCAACAAAGTGGTACCGGCCTGGGACTGGCCATTTGTCGGGAAATTATTCACCAGTCAGGTGGGCAGATTGGTGTGGATAGCCAGCCAGGCCAAGGCACCTGTTTTTGGTTTGAGTTGCCGTTAACCGAGCATACCAGACCATCTCAACATTTAGATGCAGTATTAATTGTGGAAGATGATGCGGATATCGCGCTTATGTTGCAAGCGATGCTGGAGCAGGATGGCTATTCAAGTGATTGGGCAACTGATATTGAATCAGCCTGGCGATTGTTGCAGTGTAATAATTATAAATTAATTACTCTGGACTTAAAGCTAAAAAATGAGCATGGCGCTGATTTCTTTTTACGATTGCGCGATAATCTGCCAACTCGTGACATTCCTGTATTGGTGATCTCGGCCTATATACAAGAAGGCAAGTTGCAACTCGGTGCGATGGCCAATGCCATTGACTGGCTAGAGAAGCCAATCCAGCCAGACGCATTGGCCACTAAATTAGCACAATTACTCGAGCAACAAGCATGGCACAGTGAGGCTCGTTTGCTGCATGTTGAGGATGATAACGACATAGTCGCTATCGTACAGATGCACCTGCAGTCTAAATGTCGTTATCATCAAGCAGCCTCACTAACGCAGGCACGAATATTGCTGCGTCAGCATCGTTTTGATTTGTTGCTGTTGGATATTGGTTTGCCGGATGGCGAGGGTTGGGATTTACTTGCTGATGTGAAGCAGCTGCAAGGTGATATACCAGTGGTGGTATTTTCGGCTCGAGAAAGTTCGTTGTTGCAACATGGGCAGGTCAGTGCCACCTTTGCTAAATCACGTATTGAGCCAGCTGAACTGGCGCAGCGTATTAAAACTATTCTCAATGATTAACCTCTGCAAAAAGGATGCTTCAATGGAATTAACACGGGTGATGCATGTAGAAGATGATGAGTCCATTCGTATGGTGGCAGAAATGGCCTTGGTGGATGTAGCAGGCCTCGAGTTACTGAGCTGCGATGGTGGTCAGTCGGCACTTGAGCAAGTAGTAGATTTTGCACCCGAGCTGATTTTGCTGGATGTGATGATGCCGAAAATGGACGGGCTACAAACGCTAGCAGAGTTAAGAAAGTTGCCTACACTCACTGCAACACCAGTAGTTTTTATGACGGCAAAGATCCAGCAAGCCGAAAAACAGCAGTATTTGGATGCAGGGGCTATTGCTGTGGTTGAAAAGCCCTTTGAGCCGATGGAGTTGGGTGACAAGTTGCGTGAACTTTACCAACAAGCGATGCAACCTTAGGGGATTTTGATGCAAGTACCTGATTTACCGACGAAT
>JAIUMG010000168.1 GCA_022565655.1 Alkalimonas sp. | reverse complement strand
ACGATACGCGCTACAGTATAGCTTTTGATTATGATGATTTAGATTTGTCCTTCTTCGGTTCTGGTTGGTTTACTTCGGCAGAGTTCATCTACACGGAGAAAAACCGTGAGGTTGCCTGGACAAATCTGGCAAAAGCCCCTCTACTTGATGAGAGTGGTAATCAGATTACTTCTCTAGGTGGTCGCCCACTGTATGTAAGCTGGGATCCACTTGCTGGTGATCGTCCTGACACCATTGGGGGCAATAACACAGACCGCTTCGATATGATGCTAACCAATGTATCGGGTGGGCGTAGCCTTGTTTCAACCTTCACGCTTGGCAATGCTTGGGACAATGGTTTAAGCTTCCGGTTTAGCTACACCAACCAAGACGTGAAAGATATCACCTCAGGGGGGTCGTCTACTGCACATTCAAACTACCGTTTCCAGACTGCAATAGATAAACAAAACCCAACGGTCGGCCGCGCTTCGTATGAAGTGAAGCATCGCTTTATGGCCAGTTTAAATTACTCGACTGAAGTATTTTCCGGCTATAAAAGCTCTGCCAGCCTGTTCTGGGATCGGTCTTCAGGCCGTCCGTACTCATATGCCCTGAATGCGTTCCGTTTCCGTGGTTTTGGTGATGGTTCGTCAAGCTCATTGTTTAGCTCGACTAACTATTTACCATACATCCCAACAGGTGCAGATGACCCCAATGTGCGTTATGCCGGAGGCTTGACCTATGAAGAGTTTGCTGGTTACATTGCGGCGGCAAACCTAGGTCAGTTTGCTGGCGGCTATGCGGTCCGTAATGAAGGCAACCGAGGCCCGTGGAATACCAACCTTGATCTACGGTTAGAGCAAGAGATCCCAGGCCTGTTTAATGACCACCGAGGTTCGATCTACCTGGATGTCCGTAACCTCCTGGCTATGGTGACAGACAACCAGCGCCATACGGTCAGTTTCGCTGATACCGGTGTTCGCTTAGCAGATATCGATATTGATTCCGAAACTGGCCAGTATATTTACCGTCGACCGTTTGGTGGTTTTGACGATAGCAAAGGTGCTGCGACAAACTTTAATGCTCGCGCATCAACCTGGTCAGCGAAGATTGGTGTTCGTTACCGCTTCTAATCTGTAAATTTACTAATAAAACCGGCCTTTTGGCCGGTTTTTTATTTCTATATCGGGCTTTTTTAGCGATAATTAGCACTTGTTTGTAAAAAAAGTGAAGCTTTACGTGGGTAAGAATACCATCATCGCCATAGCGGGTGCTTCGGCATCAGGAAAAAGTTTATTTGCATCAACCGTCTATCAAGAGTTGGTTGAGGAACTGGGCGATGAGCGGATCGCGATTCTGGCCGAGGATGCCTATTACCGCGACCAAAGTCATTTATCGTTTGAGCAGCGTACCCTGACCAATTACGATCACCCATCAGCATTTGAGCACAAACTTTTGGTGCAGCATTTAAAGGATCTACGCCAGGGTCGATCCATTCAGGTGCCGCAATACAGCTACAAAGAGCATACCCGACTGGCGGATACGATTGCAGTGCAACCGGCCAAAGTGATCCTGGTGGAGGGGATCTTGTTGCTCACTGACCCCAATTTGCGTGCCGAGTTTGATATCAGTGTCTTTATGGATACGCCGTTGGATATTTGCTTGTTGCGTCGAATTAAACGGGACTTAGAAGAGCGTGACCGCAGTTTGCAATCTGTGGTAGAACAGTACGAAGGTACCGTACGCCCCGCTTTTTTCGATTTTATCGCACCGTCAAAACAGTATGCCGATCTGGTGGTCACTCGTGGTGGCATGAATCAGATAGCGATTGATATTATAAAAACAAAAATTCGCCAGCTGCTGGCGGAATAACACTCAGGGAACACACTATGATGGGATTAGTGGGCATTATTGTCCTTTTGTTGGTGGCCTATGCAGCATCGGCACATCGTAATCGTATTAATTGGCGTACCGTTGGTGGCGCTTTTACCATTCAATTGGCCATTGGTGCCTTTGTGTTGTATGTACCTTTTGGTCAGGATGTGTTGTACAACATTTCTTTGGTGGTGGCTAATGTGATTGGCTACGCCAATGCCGGCATTCAATTTTTGTTTGGTGACTTAGGCAATTTTTCGCAAGGCTTTATTTTTGCCATTCATGTACTCACCATCATCATTTTCTTTTCCTCTTTAATCGCTGTACTGTACCACATCGGCATTATGACCTGGGTGATCCGCCTAATTGGTGGTGGTTTGCAAAAGTTACTGGGTACTAGCCGACCGGAATCAATGTCCGCTGCGGCCAATATTTTTGTCGGCCAAACTGAAGCACCGCTGATTGTTCGCCCTTTTATTCCAACCATGACCCGTTCTGAACTGTTCGCAGTGATGGTTGGGGGGCTGGCATCGGTGGCTGGCTCCGTACTGGCCGGCTATGCCGGGCTTGGTGTTGAGCTGAAGTACCTGATTGCCGCCAGCTTTATGGCAGCGCCAGGGGGCTTTTTAATGGCCAAGATGATCCTGCCAGAAACGGATCAACCAAAGAATGAATTAACCGAAATCAGTACCGAAAAACCCCATACCAATGTGATTGATGCCGCTGCATCTGGTGCCTCCAGTGGTATGCAGTTGGCGTTGAACGTGGGGGCCATGTTGCTGGCCTTTGTCGGATTGATTGCGTTGGTGAATGGCATTGTTGGTGGTGTTGGTGGCTGGTTTGGTAAGGATGATCTGACGCTACAATTGATTTTTGGCTATGTGTTCCAGCCATTGGCCTTTATTTTGGGCGTGTCCTGGGAAGAAGCCCGGGTTGCCGGTAGCTTTATTGGCCAAAAGTTGGTGATTAATGAATTTGTCGCCTATCTGGACTATGTTCAGGTGAAGGAACAACTGAGTGAGCATACGCAAGTGATCGTGACGATTGCCCTGTGTGGTTTCGCTAACTTTTCCTCCATTGCGATTTTATTAGGCGGTTTAGGGGGCATGGCTCCCGGCCGTCGGGCTGACATTGCTGAGCTGGGGTTAAAAGCTCTGCTGGCTGCAACGTTAGCTAACTTAATGAGTGCTGCCATTGCAGGGCTCTTTTTTTCCTTAGGCTAGTACCTCGACATATAATGGCGTAGCCAGTTTGTCATGGTACCCAAACAGGTCTTATTTATGACACAGCAAGTTCCGACGTTAGATATAAGACGGTTTGCCACCGACAAAGATAACTTTGTTGCCGAAATTGGCAAGGCCTACACTGAATTTGGATTCTGCGGCATCAGTGGCCATGGAATTTCAGATGAAGTGGTAGCAAATACCTATAGTGCGATTAAACAGTTCTTCGCTTTACCGAACGATGTAAAAGCGAAATACCATCAGCCCGGCCAGGGTGGAGCCCGAGGTTATACTGGCTTTGGTGTTGAGAAAGCCAAAGATAGCAATCACCCGGATTTGAAAGAATTCTGGCATGTTGGCCGCGAGCTGGATGGCCCGGCACCACACCCTAGCTTGTATCCGAATATCTGGCCAACGGAAGTGCCGGGGTTTAAAGAAGCAACTTATCGGTTATTCACGGAGCTGGAAAGTTTAGGCAACCGTGTGCTTGAGGCGCTGGCATTATTTTTACAACAGCCTCAGGACTATTTTGCTGATAAGGTGAATTTCGGCAACTCCATTCTTCGGCCAATCCATTACCCGCCCATTAAAGACAGTTCAACTGAGTCGATCCGGGCCGGTCAGCATGAAGATATTAACCTGATCACCTTATTGGTTGGCTCCAATGAAGCTGGTTTGGAAATTCTGCGCCGTGATGGCAGCTGGCTGCCCGTCACGACCATTGAAGGTACCATCGTGGTGAATATTGGTGATATGCTGCAACGACTAACCAATCATGTGTTGCCATCGACGACTCACAGGGTGGTGAATCCGGCAGGCGCAGCGGCAGGGGAACCCCGTTATTCCATTCCGTTTTTTATGCACCCGACCCCGGATTTTGTTATTGAAACCTTACCGAGCTGCATCAATGAGGGCAGACCAAATCGTTATCCTGAACCGATTAACTCCAACGACTATTTATTGCAGCGCCTGGAGGAGATTGGCTTACTGAAAAAGAGTGAAAAATAACCGCTTTGCTGATGAAGTATGCGAGTGCAGTCAATGCTGTCAAATATGTTGCATATTGCAGTTGACAGCTTTTTCGAACTCGCTATACTGTGCGCCATGTTGAGCAGTGATGCCCGACATACCATGCAGATGTGGTGGAATTGGTAGACACGCAAGCTTCAGGTGCTTGTGCTCGAAAGGGCGTGAGAGTTCGAGTCTCTCCATCTGCACCAAATTAACCGGCCTTGGCCGGTTTTTTTGTTTTTACCATCCATGGTAAAAACCTGCATTGCAGGCCAGCTAAAGCTGTCCAAAAGCGCTCCCGGCGCTTTTGTGTTTTTTATCGTTTGAGCTCGATGCGGCGGATAAAGTCTTCTACCAGTAAATCGTATAGCTTGTTGCCCAGATGTAAGTCTTCTACCCCGTCATCAATGTTTGGGTTATCGTTAACTTCAACCAAATACACGCGCTCACCATCCTGTTTTAAATCGACACCATATAAGCTGGTGCCTATAGGCGCGCAGGCTCGGATGGCTGCATCCAGCACATGGTTGGGAACCTCTTCAATAGCGCAGGTGGTAAAAGCGCCACTTTGTGTTTTTCCATTACCATGCTTGTAGATTTGCCAATGGTCGCGAGCCATAAAGTATTTACAAGCAAATAGTGGTTTGCCATTCAGGATGCCAATTCGCCAGTCAAACTCGGTAAAGGTATAACGCTGTGCCAGAATGATTGCGCTTTGCTCAAACAGCTGCTTCATTTGCTGCTTCAGTTCAGTCATTGTTTTAACTTTGACCACTCCTCGGGAAAAGCTACCGTCCGGGATTTTCAATACCATCGGCAGGCCAAGTAGGTCGGCAGCTCGTTCCAGGTTATCGGTATCTTGTTTGAATAGCATCAGACCATCCGGCACGGGCACTTTATGCTGCTCGAACAGGGTTTGCAGGTAAATCTTATTGCTACAGCGTAGTATAGAGTTTGGGTCATCAATGACGGCCAAGCCTTCGCGCTCCGCCTTTAATGCCATTTTAAAGGTATGGTGATTTACCGCTGTGGTCTCCCGAATAAATAAGCCATCAAACTCGGCCAATCGATGACTGTCTTTAGCGCCTATAATTTCAGTATCCATACCTGCTTTCTTCGCGGCTTTGCAGAATAACTCGATAGAGCGAGGTGTGCAGGGCGGGAACTGCTCATTAGGATCCACCAAAACAGCCACATCATACTTAAAGTGGCGTTGGTTTGGCTCAACCTGCCAGATTTTGTGGCTAAAGCGCTCCAAGGCTTCAGCAAACAAAGTTTGCTCTGCCTCCACTAGTTTATGCAGGCTGCCAATGCGCAATGTTTTTACTTGCCACTGCTGCTTTTTAATCAAGTCCACTTGCAAAATAGGCACCGGAAATGCTTCAAATAAGAAGCCCGCTACTCTTTTTAGATGTTTATTGGGCGTTTCACCAAAATAGATTTGAAATGATAATGAGTTGTCGGTTTCATGGCTTAGCTCTTTATTTAATTGCTTCAGCGTAGCGCTTGGGATGTCATCAATCACATCGGCGATTTCATCCCGGTTAAATTTATTAAATACTTTGATTGAAGGAATCGCGTGGTGATTTCGGGCTTCAGCCAATAAAGAGCAATAGTAACCAGAACCGAGGTATTGGGCCTGGCGACATAAATTAATGACTCGTACCCGCTGCTTTGTTTTTACCGGCAGTTTCAGGTAGTCAGCCAGAGTCACTACACCATCGTATTGGAAAAATGGCCCCCAATCCTGCAATTTATCGACTACGATTAAAAGCTTAGACATGCACTAGTGTTCCTTGTTATGAGCATTGGCTTATTGTACTTAGCATAGCTGATGAAATGACAATGAATTTCCTTGCTCGTCACTAGCAAGGAAATTCTCTTGAGCTATCGTACTGAACAGGCTTCAATGCGCCTTCATTTTTTGTTTTAACCGCAGGAGTATGCTGTATTGCCGTATCAGGGTTCTGAGTTGTTGGTTCGATCAGCCGAACTCGCTGATTTAACTGCTTTGTTGCAATTAGAGCAAGCTTGTTTTGCCTCGGATCGATTGAGCCGACGTAGCTTCCGGCATTTCATTCTTGATAAGCGCAGTGATATTCAGTTGCTAGTGAAGCACGATGCTATCGTCGGCTATTTTCTGGTGTTATATCGGCGAGGTACTAGCCTTGCAAGGCTCTATTCATTGGCTGTACTTCCAAGCGAGAGAAAGCAGGGCTATGCACAAAAATTACTGAACGAAGCAGAAGCGGCTGCCCGACAGCGACGCTGCGTATTTCTGCGATTAGAGGTCCGGCTAGATAACCAAGCGGCTATCCAACTGTATCGAAGTCAGGGGTATCAAGACTTTGATGTTAAGCATGACTTTTATGAAGATCACAGTGATGCTCTGTGTATGCAAAAAAGAGTGTACTTTTTTGATGCCGGTGCTGCCAGACCGCAGGTGGGATACATTCAACAAAGTACGTCTTTTACCTGCGGCCCGGCTTCATTATTGATGGCAATGAATTATTTTGAACCCAATCAATATCACCCTTATTTAGAGGAGTTAGAAATATGGCGTGAAGCAACTACCATTTTTATGACTTCTGGGCATGGCGGCTGTGGGCCCCGAGGGTTAGCACTTGCTGCATTTAAACGTGGTTTTGATGTGCAGGTATTATTAAACCAGAATGGTCCGCTATTTATGGACTCGGTTCGAACCCAAGAAAAGAAAACCATTTTGGAGTGGGTGTATCAGGTCGAGTTGCAGAAGGTTGAGCAAGCAGGGATTTCTGTACAGATACAAGATTTTTCATTAACAGAGCTGTTGCGGTGGTTAAATGATGGCTACCTTGTGCTTATTCTTATTAGTACGTGGCAGTTTGATCGCAGTAAAGCACCACATTGGGTGGTTTTGTGTGATGCAGATGATTATTTTGTTTATTTGAATGACCCAGATGTAGATATAGAGCAAGGACGTACTGCTGCAGAATACCAATATATCCCCGTCAGCCTTGACGTGTTTCAAAAAGCATTCTCATATGGCAAGCAGCGCTTAAAAGCTGCTATTGCGTTAAAAAAACACAACTAGCTTACTTTTCCAGCAAAGTCACTTTGAAAAGATGAATAGTGGTTGCTTCCTGTTTAGCAGCCCCTATAATGCGCGCCATGCCAACGGAACAGGGCACTAGCCAAGTTCCGGGGTGAGATAAGAAACGCAACAAAAACTGTAAAAGCATGGTTGACAGCGGAACTTAAATCACTAAAATGGCGCCCTCGCTTGAAGCAGAGCCT
>JAIUMG010000167.1 GCA_022565655.1 Alkalimonas sp. | reverse complement strand
ATCAGTTACTGCAAGGTATGGAGTTGTGCGAACTGTTGCAGCTGCTGCTGGAGAGTTACCCCGGCTATATACTGGTGGCCCACCATGCAGTAATGGATTTGGCCTTTTTAACCATGGCCTGCCAGCGCTGCTTTGGCCGCAGCCCCAAGTTCACCGCCATTGATACCATGCGGATAGAGTGGCAGCGCCTGCACCGCAAAGGCACCGTGCTAACGCAGAATGCCTTACGGCTACCTAACTGCCTGGAGCGTCACCAGTTGCCAGCGGCTCCGCAACATCACGCCCTGGCCGATGCTTTTGCCTGTGCCCAACTACTGATGAGCCAAATACGCCAGCACAGTAAAGCAGAGATGACGCTGGCTGAGCTGCAATCATTATCACGTTAATGACATGGATAACTTCAAAAAAACAGCTGCACCATTGAAATATTAGTTAACAAAGCTTAGTATTACTCATCTAATTCATAACATTTTACTTAAAACTGGATACCCTCTGATGCTGACACTGATATTACTAATTATGTTTGTTATTTTTGGCGGCTTGACAGGCCACATTGCAGCCAGTAAAAACCGAAATTATGTTGCCTGGTTTGTTTTGGCTTGCTTGACTGGACCTCTCGCACTGATCGTTATTCTTATCGTGCCAACAGTGGAAAACAAACAAGTCTAATTTAAGAATTTAAAATTGCTCTTTAGAATTTTCATCAGTTCGCAATACTCTTTGTTAAATAAACCAGAAACTCGCTAACAAAACAAGAAAAAACAAACATAAACCTTTCACTTCTATTCGACAAAGCATACTATTGAGAACCAATAACAACAATTAGGATATGTTTATGCGTTTTTACTTTTAGCTGGCTTGTTAATTTTTTCGGCAAAGCTAGATGCTTCTGAAAAGTGGGATCTATGCTTGCATTGTAGTGATGCAGAGCTGATCGATAGGGCAAAAAGCTTAATAGAGTCAGATGGTACTGCCATTTTTGTGACTACAAATAGCTTTAATATTCGGCCTGTTTTAGTATCTCACTCACGCCAACTACCCGATGGCTCCATTTTTACAAGGTTTGTTTCGGCATCATCACAACAGATTCAACTAGCTAACCAATTTAAGAATGAGAAAAGTTTAATACAACAGGAAATAATTAATCTTTCCGAGATCACTATTAATACTAACTCCTTTCTGTCATTTTCAGATAACACGGTTAATAGCTCTTCAAGCCATCCATTAGATTCCGCACACTCTATAGCTGGTAGCGACGTTGCAAAGAGAGAGCTAGAAAGATATATTGAAGCATCTTTTGCCGATACAATATTCACACGTGCGGATACAACATTTGCTTACCTAGAGTACATTTCCAGCTCACTGTTAGGGCATGTACTTAATATCAATGCTGAAGTTATGATAACAGCACTTTTTCCCGATGGTTCAACATATGATCTGACGCTTGAGGGGTTTACTTCAACTTTTTTTAGTTTAGACTTTAATTTTAAAGTTGTGGAGGGATCTGGCTTTGATAGCGGTTTCAGAATACCTGAAAAAAGCAACTATCACGAGTTAGCGCCAAGCGGCTCAATACTTGACACTAACTACTTTAATAATGCAACCAATGCTGCCACTTCTGGATTAGGATCCTTTCACATTTTAAGTGCAACAGAAGTAAGAGTATGTACAGGGGTAAGACCTGATTTGGTTTGTAGGATCATAGTTGTTTACAGATAAATCAACTACAAGTACAAAGTGACACAATCCAACCTTTCACTTCTATGCTAAAATATATTTGTGAAAGGTTGGATACTTCACTTTAGCTTTGTACTATATTTAAGCACTGGATTAAGCTATTCTGAGTTAAATAAATGGATCCTTCACTTTGATTGATCCGTTATAGCTTTCAAATGAACCTGATCGTTTTTCTAGCCACTAAGAATTGGATATTTACATTATCTACCAATAATGAGACTGTCCCATGAACACTTGCTAAAACTTACTTTGCCTAATATCAGTATCAAAACCAATCAGCTTGCCGCTCCAGATAAAAAACAACCAGACAATCACACCAAATGGCAAATAGCCAAAGTAGCCTAACAACGGCATCTCTGAGAACAAGTGGATCACATTGACATAAGGGATGTTGTACACCCAGTAATTTGGGTTAGTGACCGGCTCAGTCACAAAAAAGTGGCTGCCAAAATTCCAGAATTCCCAGAACAAACCATTTAGCAGTGACGACACGGCAATCAGCACACCAGCAGTCCAATTGCCCTTAGCTATATCGCTAAACGGCGTCCATATATTCAAGCGCTGTAAGGTTGCGATCAGCACCAGAAACGGGCCTATCCACACCACCCAGAAAAACGGATAAGGCCAAATCACCATCACAGCCAACAGCGCCAGACCAATGGCCAGCAACCAATTGGCATTTAAGGGCATCTTCGGGCCATTTTGGTAACGAGCAACTAATTTAGGAAAGGTGTTCAGCAAGTTATACCATTGAAACAACACCGGAGTGACGGTGCTGTAAGTCAGTAAGAACTCGATACTCAGTAACTGCTGTGACCAGGGTGCCTGATCGGCCTGCGGGTAATACCAGTTTTCCAGTACGAAATAGTCAAAAAACTCAAAATAAACCCAGCCGACAATAGACACCAGGCCAGCTACCCCCAATAACCAGGGCTTGCGACTGGCCAGCGAGGCACCATTGTTGCGGTGATACACCAGACCATCCAGCACAAAGATAAAACCCCACCAGAGCGGTGTGAACGACCAGTAGACTAGCTCGCCAAACAGCATGGAGTGTGACCACATTAGCCACCAGAAAAACAGCGTAACCACAGCGCCAGCCCAGAACCACCAGGGCAATGGCTTCTTAGCAGCGGCAGGCTGCACGGGGGCTCCTTTAAAACCGAATTTTTGCGGCCATATCACCAGAGCGCTAATGAATGCTGCACCGATAGCAACCAGGATAAAGACCAGCAGATTAAAACCCGGCGCATCGCCTTGAAATTGAGGTGGAAACTCACCAAATCCTGGCGGTAAGTGGTTGGGGTACACCAGCCAGGCCACCGCTAACGGCACCAGTAATGTTGCTAGCAATGGCCAGATAAGTTGTAGTCGCATGTGCTATTTCCCTGTAATTATAATTAGAATCTGGCAGGCATACCGCACATTATTGTCTATTGCTCCGCCAGTTGTCTCCTGAACTGCTCTTCATCGTAACCAGCTAACTAGCAGAAACATGTAGCAGAAGCATGACTCTGCAATAGCTCGGTTAGAAATGATAGCTGATCTCGACCCCGAGCTGCCGGGCTTCACCGCGTAATTGGGTAATAGCGCCCAATGCGGCAATCGAGTCAAACTTCAGCTCAGTATATTCTTGATTAAACAGGTTTTTGCCCCAAAATGCCAGCTCAAGATCAGCGGTTAGCTGCCAGCCTACCCGACCATGCCACAAGCTGTACCCTGCTTGGCGGGTATACGGGTCTTCGTATTGATCAAAATAAACAGACGACTGATAATCCACTCCCAGCTGCCACAACAAAGTAGTCTGTCTGAGTGACTGCTGGTACTGGATGGCTGCACCAGCAGTCCACTCAGGCGTAAAAGGTAAACGGGTATCGGCGACAAATAACTCGCCTTCACGATACTCGCCTAATTTTGCGGTTGGAATATAGCCCAGTACCACATGCAGCTCCAGCTGCTGGCTGGGTTGATAGCGCCATTCCGACTCCAGGCCAAAGATCTGGCCGTCACCGGCATTTTTCAATACATGATACGGCGCAACACCACTGCTGAAATTGACGAAGGTTTGCTGATCACGGTAATCATAATAAAACGCCGCCAGATCCCAGCGCATACGACCATTGTCTGAACGCCAGCGACTGCCAATTTCCCAGGCATCAAGATACTCAGGCCCATACGCTGAGTTGGCTGCTTCTTCCGCGCTACTGGCAAAGCCGCCGTTGTAGCCACCACTTTTATAGCCTCTGGAGTAGCTGTAATACATCATATGGTTGGGGTTTAACCGCTGGTTTAACGCCAGCTTGCCCGTCCACTCCGTATCAGACACCCGACCTGACAGATCCCACAGCTGCGGAATAAAAAATGCCACCGTATCCAAATCGCTACGAGCCCGGTAACGCGTGCTCTCATCGGTGATCCGCAGACCAGCAGTTAAGGTAAAACGCTGACTCAACTGCTGATCCAGCTGAGCATAAGCGGCCATTGATTTATTGTTCAGGGTATTGTCATAAAAAAATTGAGCCGGAATATCCGCCAACTCAGGAACCACCCGAAAATCCCGAAATAAATCCAGGCTGTTGTTTTGTTCAAGCTCTTCTTGCAGATAAAACAGACCTGCGGTCCAGAAACGTTTGCCCTGATCCCAGTAAAGGGTCAACTCCTGACTAAAAAAATCAGTGTTGGAACCCAGTAAGCCTTCAATAAACTGACCCGGGCCATCGGCATCCCAAAAATGAGTCCGGTTAAAGGTTTTGTAGGCACTGACTGATTTCAGACTAAACTCCGGGCTGAATTCACGGCTCAGGTGCACACTAGCGCCCCAGCTATCGGTGCGATTACGTTTTTCTGCCGTATTGACGGCTGTAGTCCAGTAATCATCACTGGCGACACTCATGCCAAAGCCATCGACGCAGTCTCTGGTACCCACTAAAGAAATCGGACACAAGGTCCCTGTAGCCAGATCACTGAAAATACCGGCACTGTACACCGGCTTAGGTACGCCCTGCCAATGCTCGGAGGATAGCCTCAGCAGCACATCCCAATCGTGCCATTGCGTGCTAAGCAACAAGCGAAAGCTGGCCTGTTCCATCCCGGCAGCCGGTGCATCGGGGAACACATTATTCATGCTGTATTGGTAATCTTGCCAGTTAAAAGCAAAACGAATAGCGGTATCGTCACTCAGTGGCGCATTGAGCGCGCCTTGAGCCCGATAATGCCGCTGCTCAGCTGCACTGGCACGGATATAACCGCCAAATTCAGCTTCGGGCATCGCCGACATCAGTAAAATAGCGCCACCTGTGGTGTTACGGCCAAACAAGGTTCCTTGCGGGCCCCGTATGATCTCGACCCGCTCCAGATCAAATAGTTGAGAACTCAGAAAGCTGGCTCCGCCACTGACCACATCATCACTGTATATAGCTATCGGCGATACAGTTGAGGTATTGTAATCGAACATGCCAACACCACGCATACTAAAGGCTGGAGTAGTTCCCTCTGCAGCGGCATTGCTGGCAATAAAGTTTGGTGATAATGCGGCCAGCTCAACGCTGTCTTTGATCTGGCGTTGCTTTAAGTACTCACCATCAATCAATGTAACCGCAACAGACACATCGTAGATATCTTGCAAACGGCGCTGCGCATGAACTTCGATCACTTCAACCGACTCCGGTTCAGACCAAGGGGCTGGCTGCGCCTCAACCGACCATGAACTCACTCCCACCAAAACACTACAGATTGAGGCAGGAAACAAACTTTTATAAGACATACTTACCTATCCTGAGTAGGCACTTGCGTTCATGCTATCACGTGTTTATGCAACGACAAGAAACCAAAGTACTTAAGCCAATAATGAAATAGTATCGGATCCTGCTAGGCTAAACAAACTGAATCGCATTACGAAGCCCCACCAAATCATTGTGAAAAATCTTTATTCTTCATGGCGAACGAACTAAGCTAGACGCAGCCAATAAACTGCCAGATGGAGTATTATGCTCGGGTTGTCACAATTTAATGGGTTAACTGAACGGCCTGCGCTAGCCCCTGACCATCGGTTATTTATGGCTACAAATTCCAAGCAGCAACAGGTCTTTCTGCACCAGGTTGCTTTATCGGCCCGTTCGGCCGCTACTCAGCCTTGGTTAGTTCAACCCATTGATAGCTTTGATGCTGATGGCTATCACTATCGGGTGATACCGGTTCAACAGTACAAGCTTGGCTTTTATGAAGTCGGTGAATGCATTCGTCAACAGCAACTTCCAGTATTAACCGTCGTCTCTGCTCTATTGCAGCTTCTGCAACATATTCATCAATCAGGCTACATACTGGGTGAACTTAAGGCTGAATCCTTGTATTGGTCGGAAGCCGGAGATCAAGCCTGTTTACTCAACAGTCGCTTTGCCTCCACCATCAGCTCAGTTCACCCCCTGCAGGTAAAATCTGAGCTGGATCTGGCCATGCTTCGAACCCTGGCCCCCGAAGCAACGGGTCGAGTGCATTGCCCACTCGATCAGCGTGCCGATTTATATGCGCTTGGTGTCTTGAGTTACGCCCTGGTTGCCGGGCGTTTTCCTTTTGAGCAGCAGCAACCACTGGAGTTGGTGCATGCGCATATTGCAAAAAATCCACAGAACTTGCTGGAGTTAAAACCAGATACCGACCCCAGGTTAGCCACCATTATCCATACATTGCTGCACAAAGATCCTAATCAACGCTATCACTCCATCGATGGCGTGGTGCAGGACATTCAGCAATGCGCGCAACAAGGATCAGATCCAAGTGTGGCAAGATTCCATCCATCTGTTTATCTGGGGATCAGGCAGTTGCCCTTTCCAGATACCTTGTATGAGCGAGCCGATGCGCTGCAGTTACTGCAGCAAACCTTTGAACAAACGAATCACTCTTCAGAACTTCAGGTGGTCACCGTACAAGGCTACTCCGGCGCTGGAAAAACCAGTGTTATTGAAAGGCTTCATCCACACACTTTAAACAATCAAACCTTTTTTGTGCAGGGAAAGCACGATCAATATCTGCAAAACTCTGTTTTTTCAGGACTGAAAAGTGCCATGGCGCAACTGGCTGAGTCGATTTTGCAACAGCCGGATGCAGAGCTTAAACGCTGGCAAGAGTTACTGAAACAAGCAGCTGGAGATGAGGCCGTATTACTCACCGAGTTCATCCCTGAGTGGCGGCCAATTCTAACACCTGCTGAACAGCACAGCTTAACCGACCACAACAGTCAGAGCCGATTTAATCAACTGCTGCTGCGTATCAGCCGTGTATTTTCAGAGCAACACCGAACCCTGGTGTTATTTCTCGATGATATGCAGTGGGCTGACCGTGCTACCCTGCGCTGGTTAGAGCTATTGGCCAGTGATCCCAGTGCTGGCAACATCATGCTGATACTCAGCTTCCGGAAGAATGAAGTACAACCAGGGCATCCTTTACACTTTACGCTGGATGCAATGGAACAAAGCCAGGCCAGACTGCAGCATATCGCCATTAACCCCCTCTCTGAACAAGCTATCTTGCAATTTCTGAGCGATACCTTGCAACACACCGAGACAGAGCTGCAACCTTTGGCAGATATGCTGATTAAAAAAACCAGCGGCAACCCTTTCTATCTGAAACAATTTCTACTGAAACTTCATCAGGAAAAGCTGCTGTTTTGCTGC
>JAIUMG010000166.1 GCA_022565655.1 Alkalimonas sp. | reverse complement strand
CACCAGGTTCAGCTCTGCTTCCCGCTGATCGCTGCTGGCAACCGCCGCCAGCTGGCTGGTAAGCTGGTAACTGATTCGTTGAGTGACAGGGCGCCTGGCCTGAACCAGACCAGATGCCAGGGCCTCTATGCTGCTGTCAATTTCGACCGGGGTTGCCAGGCTAAATAAGCTCTGTTGATAGCTTGGTTCAGCAATAACTTGATAGCTGATAGTCTCGGTTGTGGATGGTTCATACTCTGCACGACGAAATGAACGTTTGTCAAAGTCGCGTTCAACTGACCAGCGCCTGCCATCGAATTGCTCGAATACTTTCGCCCGCCAGTAACGTAAAGATTGTGAGGGCGGGGAGTCACTGTCGAAACGGACCCTGAATGCAGTTGCATCACTTTGCACCAACTGTTCAATACTGCCAGGTTCTATTTCATTCGCCAGACCACTTATGGCTTGTTGTGATGAGGGCAGCTGCCACAGGGGCGAGAGTCGGGGAAATAATAAGAATAGTCCCAGCCAAACAGGCAAGATCCAAAGCAAATGCAAACTTGAGCGGCTCAATCGACGCCATTGCACCGGTAGTGGGCTGAACAGCAGATAGTGCAAGTGCAGATTAGCCGCAACCGTAATTAAAATGAGCAAGGCAAGTGTCATTGACTGATGAAATAAAAAGCTGCAGCCGATGATGAAGTAATGCACCCAAACTAACTGTTGCGCTTCACCTGGCTGGCGCAGCGCAAGTAAACGCAAAAAGGCGGACAGTAACAGAATATGCATTAAAAAATTCATCGAGCCGAGCTGACGAATAGCAAGCACAAATAGGGTGGCTGTCAGTGCGGCGACGATATTGGCAGCTTTCAGGCTTAGCTTGGGTACTTTGTCAAAAGCCTGCAAGGCAGCAAAAGCAAGAAAGGCGAGCAACAGGAAAAAGCTCCAGAGTGTTAATGCTGGCCATAACAGCACCAGCAACACCAGTTGCAGCAGCACAGCATGTCGTTGAAAATGCAGGCTTAGCATGATGCTAACCTCTGCAGGCATTGTTGCAGATGCAAAGGACCTGTTCCCATTTCAATGCGACTTGTCGGCGTTTTTAAACCATAACGGATACCAGCTTGTTCAAGTTCAAGCAGCTGGTAGCAGACTTCAGATAACGCTTGCTCCAACGCTGGCCCAGTCAGCGCAGGGACTACCAGCCAGCGTGGATCCGCAGTGGCTTGCTGTTCAGCAGCCTTCACCACTGGTGCATGGGGTTGTATGGCCAGCCGTTTCCAGTACAGGTGTCGAATGCTGTCACCACTTTGGTAGGGTTTGAGCTGATCGGGTAACTGCAGCGCATGTTGCTGCCCATTCTGATCGGCATCGTTCAGACCATTGTGTTGATGATGCTGCAGTGGTGCAGGAAAAACCCAATAATGTCCTCTGCTAGGCAGGTAGCTCCAGCAGCGTATTAAACCAAAAGGAAAATAGCTAATTAACTGGATCCGTGGCAACGGATGGCAGCCACGCTTCGTTGCGGTCAGCGGCAGCTGACATTGACCCGAGGTGCCATTGAAGGTGGCCACCTGTTGTTCACAGCAAAAGTCCAATGCACAGACAGCTTGTTGGCTGGTACAGTCGAGTTGAAGCTCAAGCGGGCAGCCTGCAAAAGTACTTTGATCGGTTGTCAGTTCAACCCTGAGCCCGGATACATTTTTCCAGGCAAGCCAGATAGACAATAAAAAAACAGATAGCAGCAAATAAGTGAGTAACAGCACCAGATTATTCTGGTAGTTGGTTCCAAGTAAGTAGAGCAGTATCAGCAGCAATACAAACCAAAAGCCATAGCGACTGGGAAACACCAGCAAGTTGCTGTGATTAAATTGAGTGCTGTGATTAAATTGATCGGCTCCTTGCTCTGTCTGGCGTTTTAGCAACCAGCGATCCAGCCGTCGCCAGAAGATTGCCTCGATCGTGGCCGATAAACGCTTCAAAGCTGACAAGGGGTCTCCTTGAGTAATAATCTGCTCCAACGAGCTTCGGTTGCGTGAGACTTTGGAGCTAATCGATGTTCGGCGACACTTGGGAACACAGCCTGAACATCATCAGCCGTGACATAGTTACGCTGATGCAATAATGCCCATGATTTTGCGGCTTGCAGCAATGCTTTGGCGGCGCGTGGCGACAAAGGCAGCATATCAGGGTGTTGACGGCTATGACTGACCAGATCAAGAATATAATGCAGTAATGGCTCGGCTGCTGTGACCTTTGGTACTTGTTGTTGCAGCTGAATTAATTGCTCGATACTCAGTGTTTCCCCCAACAACTCTAAACGGGATTGCCCGCGATCAGAGTCCAACAATTCAAATTCAGCCGCTCGGCTGGGGAACCCCAGCGAAACCCGCATTAAAAAACGATCCAATTGAGACTCAGGCAGAGCAGAGGTACCTGACTGATCCAAGGGATTCTGTGTGGCGATGACAAAGAAAGGTTTCGGTAAGGCATGGGTTTCTCCGTCTATGGAAACTTGTTGCTCTTCCATGGCCTCAAGCAGGGCGCTCTGTGTTTTTGGACTGGCTCTGTTAATTTCATCAGCCAGCAATAAGTGACTGAATACCGGGCCAGGCTTGAAGCTAAACTGGTGGGATCGAGTATCGTAGATGGTCATGCCTAACAAGTCACCCGGCAATAAGTCACTGGTAAACTGAACTCGTCGATAAGATAAACTCAAGCTGGTCGCTAAGGCATGAGCTAGCGTTGTTTTCCCCATGCCGGGTAAATCTTCAAGGAGCAGATGGCCTCTTGCCAGCAAGCAACAAAGGGCGAGTTTGATCTGTTGTGGTTTACCGAGTATGACTTGGTTAAGATGAGCTTCTATTGCGTTAAACTGCTGCAGCACGGCTATTTCCTGTTCAATGGGGCTATGCTTAAGATAGCAAGTTAAACGGAATTAAAAAAGGCGACCCGAAGGCCGCCTTGCATCAAGTGGTACCGCTCAACAATCAGAATTGAGCAACAATTTCACCAGAACAGATATCGGTGCCTTCTGCACACAACTGATACACGACCATATCAGCGCTGGTGTTAAAGCGATCACGGTAACGACCACTATTATCGATGGTGGCTACTTTGACGCCATCACGGTACAGGTCCAGCTGACTTTCAGCGCCGCTCCAGCGTAAGTCAACCATGGTGGAGCCGGTCCGTGCCTGTTGCGCGCGATGCACCCACAGATCGATAGAACTGACTACATCAGTAACGGTCACTGTTTTGGAGACCGTGTCAGACAGTCCTGTACTATCTTCAACCGTCAGGTTGACATCATAGCTACCCGCCATGTTGTAGGTATGGCTCGGGTTTTGCTCACTCGAGTTGATGCCATCACCGAAACTCCAGTTCCAGCTGACAATGTCGTCATCTTCATCCGTGGATAGGTCGGTAAAGTTCACCATTAAACCTGTTGCACTGTAGCTGAAGTCAGCTTCTGGAACCGATGGATCAGGATCGACAATATCGCCATCAGATAAAGCGGTAATGGTCAGATCCCAGCGATTTAAGGTTCCTGTGTCCAGTGCCGCGTTATCAGACACAAATAAAGTCCAATCTCCCTGCATACTTTCGCCATTGAAAGTGTCCAGTGTCCAAGTTTCGATCAGATCATTCGCACTGCCTCCTGAGCGGTTATGCAATGTATGCTCTGTGCCTTCTGGAGACGTGAGCTTTACAATTAGATCGCCACGCCAGGTGTGAGTAATATTGACACCCACTTCAACACCAAAGACATGACCATCTTGACCTACCGAGATGACGCTTTCGATACCTGCACTGTCATTGTCAGGAATAGCAATTGGTGTGGTATTTTCGTAGGGGAAGTCCACCAGGCCTTGCGGGATCACGGTTAAAGCAGCTGTCACCTCACGAACCAACTCACCTGTCGCTGAGTCAGTTGCATGGACCATCATTTGGTAATCGCCCCACGGTGTTTCAGCATCACTATCAACCAGTAAATTCACCACATCGCCAGGGTAGGCAATGTGACTTGACAGGCTCGCGCCTGCGAACTCTGGTGAGGTGGTAAGACTCAGCGTAATTTCATCATTCCAGTTCGCTACGGAACTAAACTCGAGCGTGTACTCCGTTTGTTCACCTGCAGTAATTTGTTGGCTACGTGGGTCAAGGCTCACTCTAAAGCCTGGTGCAGGATCCGCTTCCTCCAATGCATTAGCAACATTTAGGCGGTTACCTGAAACCGTTCTCCCCTCCAGCGAGGCCAATGGATCGCAAGACTGCATCAGAATGTCTTTCATGTCTAAAGCTGGAATCGATGGATCCAGTGACCACACCAGAGCTGCGGCGCCAGCCACATGGGGCGCTGCCATCGACGTGCCTGAGAAAGTTGAATAGCCAGCACCGGGAACCGTTGATAAAATGGCTGAGCCCGGAGCACCAAGATCGACACTGACCAACCCATAGTTCGAAAAACCAGACATGTTGTCGTTTCGATCTGTCGAAGCGACGGAGACAATAATGTCTGAATCATAGGCAGCAGGATACATCGGTGTAACATCGGCGTTGTTGCCATCATTGCCTGAAGCTGCAATAAACAGAATACCGGCATCACCACCATCTTCGATGGCTAGCTTTAAGGCTTCAGAGAATCCGCCGCCGCCCCATGAGTTATTGGTTGCTTTTACATCAACACCATGATTAAGCTTTAGATCGGTAAAATAGTTGATGCACTCGATAGCACCAGCGGTTGAGCCACCACCTGCGCCCAGGAATTGGCAGGGGATTAACGTAACATTCCAGTTCACACCTACAACACCAATGCCATTATCCCCAGAAGCTCCAATAGTTCCAGCGACGTGCGTCCCATGACTGCCGCTATCCATCGGGTCACCGTTTGCATTGAGAGTTGACCAGCCAAACTGGTGGCCAGGGTAACTACCGTCATTTTCCCAGCGGTTATCAATAAGATCTGGGTGATTGTAGTCCATGCCGGTATCGATGACGCCGATGATAATATCACGACTGCCTGTAGTAACTTGCCAGGCATCTAAAGCATTAATATCTGCACCAACAGTACCGCCGCTTTGCCCTGTATTGTGTAAGCCCCACAATTCATTAAAGCGAGGATCATCAGGTTGAGTCAACGTCTGAACCAGATAGTTCGGTTCTGCAATTTCAATGGCAGGGTGTTGAGCCAGTTTCTTAATCATGTGATCACGGTGAACACCGCGTGGCAATTTAACTTTAGCAATCCGTCCATCAGCAATGTGCTGCATGCGGACATCACGGCCTTCTGCATCCAGCTCTCGAAGAGATACACCAGCTCGTTGCATCACACTGATGCGCTCGGCTTTACCAACCCCGGGTTTAAATACGACCAGAATAGAATCATCAGCAGCTTGTTGTGGTGCTGCCATTACTGAGCCAGCTACTAAGGCTGCAGAAACAGCCATAGCCAGTTTTTTTAGTTGTCGCATATATGAATACCTTATTTTTATAGTGTAAATTAAATGAGTTAAGCGTGAGCTCGTCTTGATCAATAGCATAAATAAAGTTTTCAATGTGACTTTTGGGTTAAAAATAGTATCAATGTACTAGCCGTTAGGTGGTGTAGTATGTAAACAAAGTAGCCCTAAGTTATTGTCATATGGTTCTAATAATTTATTTGAAGCTGTTATTCCAAAAATAAAAATAACTCTTTTATCTAATTGCAGCATATTAGAAATCTTATAGTTTAGTCTGGTATCTTATGTAAGGGGAGTTGTTGGTTTGTTAATAATTATTAGGGTGCTGGCATTGCTGCCACTACTGACTATAAGTGCTGGCTCTAAAGCTGAATTACCATTACCCATCGCTTCATTAATCGAGCGACAAATGCTCGGCAATCACACTGAAATATCTCAGCGCGGTACTGCAAACTCAATCTGGGTGGAGCAGCTTGGTCAGGCAAATGTCGCCTTGCTGCAACAGGCGGGATACTTTAATCAAATCAAATTAATACAGCAGGGTAATGGTAACCAGGCACTCATCAGCCAGTTTGAGCAAGCAAATCAAGTCACTATTTTACAGCAGGGCGACTTTAACCTGTTACAGATCGAACAATATGGCGGCTCAGGTTTCAGTCTGCAGCAGATTGGCAATGGAGCTGAAGCCACCCTTATTCAATACTAATCACTTATTTCATAACAAGTAATAAAATAAAAATCAGGAGTACAACATGGTAAATAAGCGTTCACGTAAGAACATTTTGGCAATGGCCGTTACGATGGCTCTATCGGGTTATGCAATTGCAGATAATGAAGCCATTATTTTACAAACGTCTTCCGCTGGTGCGCTGGAAGGAAACGAAGCAGCTGTTGAGCAAACCGGAAGCATTAACCTGGCAATTACAGAACAAGATGGTGAGTTAAATCAAACCGAAGTAACGCAGGATGGTGTATGGCATGAAAGCTACTCATTCAGTGTCGGCACTGATAACTGGATCCGCATTGAGCAAAATGATGATTGGCATATTGCATTTGTTGATATTGATGGTGAAGAAAATACCGCTACGGTAACTCAGGATGGTTTCTGGAATGTAGCTGAAATTGGTATTAACGGCAATATGAATGATGCCGCGGTATTTCAATCTGGCGATCAAAGTGAAGCCATTGTTAACCTGACCGGTGACCTCAACGTTGTTGAGTTGCATCAGGAAGGTGATGCCAACTGGGCCAATGCAGGTTTTATTGGTGACAATAACGAGCTGTTCAGTAGCCAGCAAGGTAATGCCAACGAATCTGGCATGTTCAATTTGGTTGGCGATGGCAACCTGATGGAGGTTGAGCAGTTTGGTGATGGTAACGTTGGTGGTGTTGTTGGCCTGGATGGCAGTGATAATACATTCTATGTTCAGCAAGACGGTGTCAGTAATGTCTTCATTGCCTTTGATGTAAGTGGTACGGACAATGTGGTCGATGTATACCAGACCGGTGCTGAAAATACATTTTTGCTTGAGCCACTGTCAGGTGAAGGCAATACCATTTGGGTTCAGCAGGATGGAACGGCTAATGACGTTGAAGCGCCTATTGGAGTCAGTGGTAACGATAATTTTGTTGATGTTTACCAGACAGGCACTGCAAATGTGGCGTTTTTCGCGACTTTTGGCGATGGGCATGATGTAACTATTTACCAGGACGGTCAGGAAAATACTGGTGAAGTTGTGCTAGATGGTGGTGAAAATGCAGCTTACATTGAATCTGTAGGTGACTTTAATTATGCCGGTGCTGCAGCCGTTGGCTTTAATAACGAAATTAATATCGAGCAACATGGTACAGATAATTATGCGTTGGTCACTGTTGAACTTGGCTTTGATAACGTGATTGACGTGATGCAAGATGGCACTGAAAACTACAGCCAGGTTGAGATTGTTGGGTTGGATAATAGCTTTAGCATTGAGCAAACAGGTGATGTGAAC
>JAIUMG010000165.1 GCA_022565655.1 Alkalimonas sp. | reverse complement strand
ACTTGTGCCATCCTTACTCGGTCATCAGGGCGATCCTGATGAAAAAACACCAATAACCGATCCGGGTGGTACGCCGCCCCTTTCTCTGGCTGCACTCGTTCACTAGCATGCGTCTGTGAACTCAGCACAGTCGTTAAAATGAACCATACAGTTACAACACTAAGGCGGCATCCAGTTATCATAAAACAGCTCGTATTAAATGCTTTGTATAAGCATAGTACCAAAGCCTGAGACGAACCGATCATTTTTCAGGTTGAAACAGCAGCAGGCCCTGACCTTTACACAACCTTTACGCTGTATGGTATTGGCGGGGTCTAAAAAGCTTCTTATAGTTGCATTTATCACCTGTCGTTTCATTTTTTTCTGGAGAGTTCTGTGCGTTACAGCATCATTGCAGCAGTTATTGTGGCCATTGTGGCCTTTTTATGGTGGCCCAGCTCAACCTCTGAGCGGCTGGTGTATCAAACTCAAAACGTCAGTCACGGCGATATTGAAAGTCTTGTTAACACCGCTGGCACCACTCGCGCTGTGGTTACCGTAGAGGTGGGGTCTGAAGTATCAGGCCTGATCACCGATATCTATGTCGATTTTAACGCCGATGTCGAACAAGGACAGTTGATTGCTCAGTTGGATAATCGCAGCTTTTTAGCCCGCATGCGCCAAGCGGAAGCAGATATTCTGATGAGTCAGGCCAATGTCAGCCAACAAGCAGCAAATGTCACCAAGGCTGAAGCTGAGCTGGCACGGCTGGAGCGTGCTTATCAACGCCAATTGCAACTGATGCAACAAAACCTGACCAACCAAACTGAGGTCGACAATGCTTTAGCCAACTTTGAAGTCGCCAAAGCGCAGATCCTGGTTAGTCAGGCACAGTTAGAAAGTGCCAAAGCACAATTGACTCAACGAGAAGCTCAATTGGAGCAGCACCAGCTCGACCTGGATCGCACCCAAATTCGTTCACCCGTCAATGGCACCGTGATTGATCGACAAGTTGATGTCGGGCAAACGGTAGCCGCCAGTTTATCGGCGCCAACTCTATTTACCATTGCGCAGGATCTGTCACAAATGCAGATCGAAGCCGACGTGGATGAAGCCGATATTGGCAAAATAGCTGCCGGGCAACAGGTGCGTTTTCAGGTCGATGCCCACCCGGATCGGCAGTTTCGTGGCGAAGTGTCGCAAGTGCGAAAAGCGGCCACCAATGTGGCCAATGTTGTCACCTACAAAGTCATTATTGAAGCCCCCAATCGCCAGCAGTTGCTACTGCCTGGCATGACAGCCAACCTGAACTTTGTGATTGGTCAACAGCAGGATGTGTTACGCGTGCCCAATGCAGCCTTGCGCTTTCGCCCGGCGGGTACCCAGCAAAGTGCGGCTCAAACGACTGATCGAACTGCAGAACTGGTGCAGCAACTGGATTTGCCCAGTGACAAACAGCGCAAGGTACGAAGCTTACTGCGCGATTTTAACCAGAACCTGCAAGGCATGCGTAGTCAGCAAAGCAACAACCCAATGGCCAATCCCCGCCAGCAGTTTCAACAACTTCGCCAGGCACTGAACAACGAACTACGGATGGTGCTATCGGAAGAAGAATTCAGCCGATACCAACAACTGATGTCGGCCCAGCGAGAGCAAAGGCAAGGCCGCGGTCAACAGGGGCGTGCCGCTGAAGTCTGGGTACTGAATGCGCAGCAGCAACCGGAGGTACGTCGTATCCAGGTGGGGCTGGCCAACGATGAATATGCCGAAGTCTTGTCGGGTGAACTGCAAGCCGGTGATGCGGTGATTGTGCGGGCAGTAAGGGCTGGCTCATGACTCAGGCCGTGATTGAAAGCATTGCCATTACCAAAAGTTATCAAATGGGCTCACAGAATGTTCAGGCTTTGGCAGGCGTGGATGTGCGTATTCAGGCGGGTGAGTTTATTGCGGTGATGGGGCCATCGGGCTCGGGTAAATCAACCTTTATGAATATGCTGGGCTGTCTCGATTCGCCAAGTTCCGGCGAGATCCGTATTCAAGGCGAAAATGTGACGCACTTAGCTGCCGCCCAACTGGCCCGGATCCGCAATCGCTACATAGGCTTTGTCTTCCAGCAATTTAATTTGCTGCCACGCACCAGCGCGCTAGACAATGTCATGCTGCCTTTGCTGTATCGACCTGATCACAGCGATGCTGAGTCCTTTGCCATTGCGTGTTTGCAGCAGGTGGGGCTGGCCGAACGGATGGATCATCACCCCTCTCAGCTCTCTGGTGGCCAGCAGCAACGGGTCGCTATCGCCAGGGCGCTTGTCAATCAACCCGCCGTATTGCTGGCTGATGAACCCACCGGTGCGCTTGATACGGAAACCGGTCTTGAAATCATGCAGTTGTTTCAACAGCTGCATAGTGAAGGTAAAACCATTGTGCTGGTGACCCACGAACCTGAAATTGCTGCTTTTGCCAGTCGCCAGTTGATTTTCCGCGATGGCCGGCTGCAAAGTGATAAAGCGGTGCAAGCCGCCTCAGCAACCGAACATCTGCAACAGTATCGCCAGCAAAAAATGCAGGAGGGCTTAGCATGAAGTGGCTATTGCTGTTTAAAGTTGCCTGGGTCGCGCTGCAAGTGAACCTGATGCGCAGTATTTTGACCATGCTTGGTATTATCATCGGTGTCGCGGCGGTCATTATTATGCTGGCACTGGGGGCTGGTGCGCAATACGAAGTCGACCAGCAAATTAAAAGTCTGGGTGGCAATGTGTTTATTGTCTTTGCCCGGGGTCGTGCCACCTCTGGCGCACGTGGTGCTGCGGGTTCAGTGCAGACCTTAACCGAGATGGATGCCGAGGCCATTGAGCAGCAGATCCCGCAAGTCACCGTTGCGGCCCCGACCATGTGGGCCAGTGCTCAGGTGATCTATGGCAACCTGAACTGGGCTCCAAGCATTCAGGGCGTCGATAACCGCATTTTCAGTGCTCAGAACTGGCAATTGAATCAGGGGCGAGAATTCTCGGCTGCCGAGCTAAGTAGCTCAGGCCGGGTGGCCATTATTGGTGCTACCGTGCAACGTGAGTTATTTGGAGCCTCCGATCCTATTGGTCAATCCATTCGGGTCGATCGGGTGCCGGTCACAGTGATTGGCGTACTGGATGCTAAAGGTCAGAACACCCAGGGCAATGATCAAGACGATCTCATTTTTATGCCACTTGATACAGTGCGTAAGCGTATTTCTGGCCGAACCCTGGCCAGCCCAAGAGCGGTTCGCTCCATTATCGTGCAGGTGGCGGACGAGCGTGATATGGCACTGGTGGAGCAAGAGCTGGAATCACTGCTGCGTCAACGATTGCGCACCACCGGCACGGATGACCCCTTTCGCATCCGTAACTTATCGGAAATGGTGGAAACCCGGGCTCGTACCATGCAAATTTTCAATGGCTTGCTGGCCGCGGTTGCCTCAGTTTCTTTGCTGGTGGGCGGTATTGGTATCATGAATATCATGCTGGTCTCAGTAACCGAGCGCACCCGGGAAATCGGCCTGCGCATGGCCGTAGGGGCAGAGCCCGCTGATATCATGAAGCAATTTCTGATCGAGGCCATGCTGATGTGCAGCTTGGGTGGCATGCTTGGTCTTAGTATTGCGCTGCTAGTCACCAAAGGCTTGGAGAAATTTGCCGGTTTTACTGCCATTATTCAACCCGAGGTGGTACTACTAAGTATCGGGTTTTCAGCGCTGATTGGCATTTTCTTTGGTTACTACCCCGCGAGGAAAGCCTCTCGGCTGCAGCCAATCGATGCGCTGCGACATGAATAATTAAAAAAGGCCATAAAGCGCTGTGTCTTATTCACTTTGCCTGAGCCAGCCAAACTTAGTTGCTTTTTCACGCGAGGAGAGATAAATGCTTTCTAAACAGGCAAACCAAATAAACAGTTCAGATCAATGTTTAGAGCGTCGCAGCTTCCTTAAAATTTTGGCCGGTGCCGGGCTAGTACTCGGCACTGGTATGGCAAGCCCCCTATCTTTTGCTGCCAGCGGTCCAAAGCCTGGTCTGCAACTGTTTACGGTAAGAGACTTAATGCAACAAGACCTGCGTGCTACTTTAAAGTTAGTAGCCAACTTAGGTTATAAAGAGCTGGAATTTGCCGGCTTATTTGGACAACCTGCCACGGTGGTCGCAAAATGGCTGGCAGAGTATGGTTTATCGGCCCCTGCTGGGCATGTGTTACTAAAGCCCATGCTGGAAGATACCAACCGGGTATTGGATGATGCACAGGCTTTAGGACATCGCTATTTGGTCATGCCGTTTTTATTTGAACATGAGCGAGATGATGGCTTACGCAGTTACCAGAAGCTTTCAGAGCAATTAAACCAACTAGGTGAAAGGTTCCAGGCTGCAGGAATACAGTTGGCTTATCATAATCACGACTTTGAGTTTGCCACTATCGACAACAATACGCCTTACGAAGTTTTACTGACGCAAACAGATGCACGTTTAGTGAAAATGGAAATAGATCTGTATTGGGCTGCCAAAATGGAGGTAGATGTTCCGGCATTATTTAAGCGTTACCCCGGGCGCTTCCCGCTATGGCATATGAAAGATAAGGCGGCTGATGGTGACTTTGCAGATCTAGGCAAGGGAACGCTCGACTTTGGGCCTGTGGTAGCTGCGGCGAGTATTGCTGGTTTACAACATGCTTTTGTTGAGCGGGATAATACCGATGATATAGATGCCACGCTGAAGCAAGGTATTGCTGGCTTTAAACAAATCTTTGCCTAAGTAAAAGCTCTGACGGATGTCGTGTTGATGTAATATATGACACCAGCCTAGTCCTTGCCGCTGTATGGTTTGAAACCGAAGTGTTTCAGCAGCTACGCAGCGAGCAAGGTTTTTATTTTACTCAAAAACTTTATTCATCGTTTTCCATACTGCGGGTCAGGCTTACTTTTGCCTGCCGCCATACCGCGATAAAAAATGCCGTCAGCGGTACCGCGAGTATCATGCCGATCACTCCATCCAGAGCGATGCCCCAGAACATCACCGAAATCACCACCAGGGCAGGATGCAAACCAGAACGATTGGCCATAATTTTCGGTGTCAGCAGCCAGCTTTCAACCAGCTGTACAATCACGAACACCAGCAAACTCAACCCCAGCAGCTGTAGGCCCCCCTCTGTCTGGAAGTAGGCCAACGGCATCACCACCAGCAAGCCGATGAGGATACCAAGAAAAGGTACAATATTGAGTAGACCAAGCACCAAACCAATGAATATTGCACCCTTTAAGCCTATCACGGTGAAACCGATGGCCAACATCACCCCCATAAGAACCGCAATGACCAGCTGTCCCTGGAAAAAGCCCAATACCTGGCCAACAAATACATCGATGAAATACATGATTTTGCGTTGTGTTTTAGCACTGAACACCGAAGCAATACCTTTTGCCTGAGCACGTAAGCGGTCACCAGACAACAGCGCAAAAAACAGCAATATGGGCACGATAGTCAAGACCAGCACCGCGCCTGCATAAGCAGTGATGGTCTTGCCGGTATTTTCGATAGCCGGCAGCAGCTTCTCCATGCTGCCGTCCTCCATACGCTCCATGAGCATCCGAGTTATCTTGGGGAAGCGACTGATCATGTAACTTTCAGAGCCTTCGATAAACCCTGGTATCGCCATGATGAAATACATCACCTCACGATACATAGCCGGAATGAGAAAAAGCATCGCGCCACTGATCAGCAGGATAAACAACAACACGATCAGGCTGGTGGCAAAGATACGGGACATCCTCGCTCGGTGCTCGAGGTAATCCACCACTGGATACAAAATCAGCGCAAGAATACCAGCCACGGCCAATGGCAAGATAAGGTTGAAGAAAAATGACAGGACGAACACCAGGCCCCAGACCAAAACGCCAATCAGCCCAGCAAAAGCAATCAGCACAAACAGAATGGCTGTTACCCGAAATAGCCGACGTTCCACGGTACCAAATAGTGGAGTTTCTGGGGTTTCACTCATTGCTTATATCATCGCTGCATCGTAAAACTCCCAAAAGTAATACCAAACACATTTTCAGTCTGTGCGGTTAAGCGCATATAAGATGGGTCATCTGGCTAAAATGACTAAAAGCTCAATAGCGCAGGTCCAGTCTAAAAACCATGGCTGCAACCAATTAATGCGCTCGGTATAAAAAATAGTTAAGCGGGTACATTAAATATGTTTTCTGGCACGCCAATACTCACGAAGCTCGATAATTGCTCCGATTGCAAACGCAGCAACAATGAACCAATAAAAAATTGGACTATCTTCCATGGTCGTATGATGGCCACCTCTGCCAGGTATTTTTTCAAGGTAAAGAAAAAGCACGACAAGGCTTGTAGAGCTAACGCACCCAAGCAAGTGAGCATTTTTTGCAGATAAAACCTTCTTTTTTTCTGGTGTTGGCCTGGGCTTTTCCAGCTCTAGCAACACACGCTGATAGCGCTCTGGAAAAGCATCTTTATCAATATCCCGGCTCACCTGCAACAACTCATCCTTGCTATAGGTGCTGTAATCAGGTTCTTTAAACATTCAAAACACTCACATTCATCATGCTAGCAACATCGTGTCATCAGCATTTTTGTTGTCTTAATAGCGAGGAAAAATAACCAATCTAAAGCGCTACTTCAACAAGTATCTAACTTACTATACTGACAATAATCGCGGGTTCTATCGCGTTAGTCCCGTTTCTGCTTGCGGCAACTTAACCTGTCACTGATTTTGTGGCATTGTTGAGCAGATAATAAAAATGTACGCATATAACTTACTCAGGAACCTCGTATGAAAGCTATTCCAACCCTACTGGCTTTGGCCATCAGTGCCGCCCTTAGCACGGCGCTGATCGCTGAAGAAACCACCAATGATAACAACAGCAAGCCTGAGAGCTGGCAAGTCAACCAGCCGCAAGGCGAATTTGAAACCGTACAGATATCTACCCAGCAAGGCACCTGGATGAATGTGGATGTCAGCCCGGATGGCACACAGCTGGTGTTTGATTTACTCGGTGATATTTACATCATGCCAATCAATGGCGGCACAGCCACAGCTTTGACCAATGATATTGCCTGGAAAATGCAGCCACGCTTTAGCCCAGATGGAAACAGCATTGCGTTTACCAGCGATGAAGGGGGTGGCGATAACCTGTGGATCATGGATCTTGATGGCAGCAACAGGCAGCAAGTCACTGATGAAAGCTTTCGGCTGTTGAACAGCCCGGCCTGGAGCCCGGATGGTGAATTTCTGGTGGGCCGCAAACATTTTACCGGCACCCGCTCATTAGGTGCCGGTGAAATTTGGCTGTACCACAAAACCGGTGGCAGTGGCGTGATGCTGACCGCCCGGCCGAATGAGCAAAAAGATTTGGGCGAGCCCGCTTTTTCGCACGATGGCAAGTACGTGTATTTCTCGCAAGATGATACCCCAGGGCAAACCTTCCAC
>JAIUMG010000164.1 GCA_022565655.1 Alkalimonas sp. | reverse complement strand
GTTGTTGCAGGCGGTCAATCAATTGCAGTAGTTTTTCCAGCGCATCGAGAAAGGGTTGGGTCTCGGTCAGTTGTGAGCCGATATGGCAATCAACGCCAACCACCTGCAGGTTCGATGCCGCAGCGGCTTGCTGATAAATGCGCTCAGCATCGTTAATATCAATGCCAAACTTATTGGCTTTTAAACCAGTCGAAATGTACGGGTGAGTTTTGGCATCAATATCCGGGTTGACCCGAATAGACACTGGGGCAGTCACGCCAAGCTCGGCGGCTACCTGCTGTAAGCGATGCAGCTCAGCCTCAGACTCCACATTAAAGCACTTAATACCCAGCTGAAGCGCATAGCGCATCTCATCGGCGGTTTTTGCCACGCCAGAAAACACCACTTTATTCGGATCACCACCGGCCGCCATCACTCGGCGCAGCTCCCCTTCAGAGACAATGTCAAAACCACTGCCAAGGCGCGCCAGCAGATTCAGAATGGCAATGTTGCTGTTGGCTTTAACGGCGTAGCAAATGAGGTGGGGATGCTCGGCGGCCGCGTCACTAAATGCCTTGTAATGGCGCTCCAGAGTGGCGCGGGAATAGACATAGCAAGGGGTGCCGTACTGATTTGCAATATCGGACAGGGGCAAGTCTTCAGCAAAAAGTTGCTGATTTCGGTAATTAAAGTAATCCATCGTGCTCACTCCCAACCATGGCCATAGTGGCTGAATTTTCTTCCATCTTCTCTTGCTCTTCTGCGACAGGCGCCGGCTGTTGTGGTAAGGTAAGAGGGCCTTTTTGACCACAGGCACAGAGCAAGATGACAGTCGCGGCAGGCAGCAAAAAACGGACGAAAGTGCTGAAAAGGGATCTTTGATGCATGGTTTTTATTTCATAAATTAATGGACGCTCTATAATCGCATCCTTAGCAGCAAAAGCAAACAGGTGACCAAATGAATGATCGCGAATATGATGAATTAGCTGATGCCACGATGCTGGCTGTCGAAGAAGCCATTGAGCAGCTGGATGTCGATCTGGATTATGAGTCTCATGGTGGCTTGTTGGAAGTGACGTTCAACAACGGCAGCAAAATTATCATTAATAAGCAGCCACCCTTGCAGCAAATCTGGGTGGCCACCAAGTTTAATGGGCATCATTGCGAATGGAAAGATGGTCAGTGGATCGACAACCGTAGTGGATTAGAATTCTGGACATTGGTGAATGATGCTGCCAGCAAGCAAGCCGGTGTCCCTGTTCAATTAGAGCCGAAATAATGAGTATGTTACCTTTTGTAGATACCCCGGCAGAGGGGACTTGTCAGGCCGTGGTGGTTTGGTTACATGGCTTGGGAGATTCCGGCCATGGCTTTGCGCCTATTGTGCCAGAGTTGCGTTTGCCCGCAGGGGCGGGCATTCGGTTTATTTTTCCACACGCGCCCATTCAGCCTGTGACCATCAATGGTGGCATGGAAATGCGAGCCTGGTACGACATTAAAAGCATGGATTTACTCAGTCGGGCCGATGAGGCAGGCGTTCGTGATTCAGCCGCTCAGGTGCAAGCGCTGCTGGATCAACTAATTGCTGAAGGGATCCCGTCCGAGCGTATTGTGCTGGCAGGGTTTAGCCAGGGAGGGGTGATTGCATTGCATTTATTGCCTCGCCTTCCTTACAAGCTGGCCGGTGTGATGGCTTTATCTACCTACATGTGTGCTGTGGATAAGCTGGCTGCTGAAGCCCTGGCTATCAATAAAGCCACGCCGGTTCTGATGGCGCATGGCCAGATGGACCCTGTGGTGCCCATGGCGGGCGGATTGCAAGCGGCAGAGGCTTTAAAGCAAGTCGGTTTTCAGGTGCAATGGCATCAGTACCCCATGCAGCATCAAGTCTGTCCTCAGGAGATTGCTGATATCAGCGCTTTTATCACGCAACAACTTGTGCATACGGAGTCATCATCATGAGTGACCTGATCCGTATCGCTACCCGAAAAAGCGCACTGGCTCTGTGGCAAGCGTACTATGTTAAAGCTGAGTTAGAGCGGCACCATGCCGGTATTCAGGTCGAGCTGGTGCCCATGTCGACGCAGGGCGATAAGATTCTGGATACGCCTTTGGCAAAAATTGGTGGCAAGGGGTTATTCGTCAAAGAGTTGGAGGCTGCTTTACTGGATGGGCGGGCAGATATTGCTGTGCACAGTATGAAAGATGTGCCCGTGGCGTTTCCCGATGGTTTGATGTTACCGACCATTTGCCCACGGGAAGATCCCCGTGACGCTTTTGTCTCGAATCAATATAAGGCCTTATCAGAGTTGCCTGCTGGCGCTGTGGTAGGCACCTCCAGCTTGCGGCGACAGTGTCAGCTAAAAGCGCAGCGCCCTGACTTACAGATCCGCGACTTGCGTGGCAACGTCAATACGCGTCTGGCGAAGTTAGACCAGGGGGACTTTGATGCCATTATTTTAGCGGCCGCTGGTTTATTGCGGCTTGACTTTGCCAGCCGCATTGCATCTTTACTTGAACCGGAAACAAGCTTACCAGCCAATGGTCAGGGGGCTGTCGGGATTGAGTGCCGGGCTGATGACAGCAAGACACAGCAGCTGCTGGCTGCACTGCATCATCAGGATACTGCCGATCGAGTGCTGGCCGAGCGGGCGATGAATCGACGCTTACAAGGTGGTTGTCAGGTGCCGATCGGAGCTTATGCGGTGTTGGATGGCGATGCGTTGTGGCTGCGGGGCCTGGTTGGCTCATTGGATGGCAGCCAGATACTGCAGGCACAGGCAAAGGCACCTCGTACTCAAGCCGAGAGCTTAGGCATTGAGGTTGCGGAGCAACTATTGGCGCAAGGGGCTGCCAGCTTACTGGAAGCGGCTTACGCAGAGCGTGACTGATGTCGACTAAATCGTTATTGATCACCCGACCTGCAGGCAAAGCCGATCAGTTACTGGCCAGCCTGGATGAAATGGGGCTGGATTACGTGTATCAGCCTTTAATTGCTACGCAAACCGTTGCTGTAAAAGCAAAGGAACTTCAGTGGCTCAGTAACGCTGATCAGGTTATTTTTGTCAGTGTCAGTGCTGTGACGTCCTTGCAACAACAGCTGGATGCCAGCCAATTGACAGCACCGTTATTCGCCGTGGGAGAAACCACCGCATCGGCATTGCAACAGTGGACAGGTCGAGAGGTTCGGTTTCCATCGGATCAGCGCAGTGAAGGTGTGCTGGCCATGAGTAGTATGCAGCAGGTCGAGGGACAACATATTGCCATTGTCCGGGGGCAGAGTGGCCGGGAACTGATGAAGCAAAGTTTGCAAAAGCGAGGGGCCAAGGTACGCTATGTGCAAAGTTATTGTCGGGTTCCCATTGCGCTGGATGGCCTTTCTTTAGCAGAACAGTGGCAGGCGTCTGTCTGCTGTATTCTGGTCACCAGCGACGAAATTATGCAGCAACTGTTTAGCTTATTGCCAGTAAGTGCGCACGACTGGCTTCGCCAACGGCACTGGATTGTGGTGAGCCCACGGATGCATGATTCTGCACTGGCGCTGGGAATTCCGGTTTCCAATATCATACTGGCTGACAATGCGAACGATTCGGCGTTAATGGCCGCCATTTGCCATTTCAAGAGGGACTACTTATGACTGAGCAAGCCAAGCCTACCGAGCCGCAGGAGTCTACCGCAGCGGAACATGGCGATGAGATGCGTTATTTGCAGGAAGATGCACTGGCGGATACTCCCCCAAAAAGTGGACGGGGTCTGGCTGGCTTTGCTTTGTTCTATAGCTTGATTCTTACCGGTGCTTTAGCTGCAGCAGGCTACTGGCTTTACCCTGAGTGGCAGCAACTAAGCCAGCAACAACAAACTCAGCAAGCACAATTACAGCAGCAATTGGATGCGCAGCAAGCGGAGCTGGAGCGCTCGATGCAAGCGTCGCGTCGCGAGCAGCAACAACAACTGGAGCAATGGCAGCAACAAAGCCGGCAGCAGCTGAATGAACTGACTCGGCAACAGCAACAACAACAGCAGCAATTTCAACAACAACTGCGCATGCTGGAGCAACGCCTGAGTCAGGAACAAGGCGCGGCCCCCAGTATCTGGCTGCTGGCCGAAGTGGACTATCTGCTGCGGATGGCCAGTCAAAAGCTGTGGCTTGAGCTGGATGTTAAGACGGCAAGCCAATTATTGCGAAGTGCCGATAGTCGCCTGGCTCGCTTGGCTGAACCGGCCTTACTGAGTGTGCGAGAAGCGATTCGGCATGATCAGCAGGCACTGAGCAAGGTCAATATTCCTGATCCGGCAGAGATACAACTGACCATCCGGCAGTGGCGAGAGTTAGCCAAAACGGTGCCATTGAAAGACCAGCCGGCCGGAGTCGCTGCTGTATCCGATGAGCAGGTTGAGACAACTTGGCGCCAGCGCTGGAAAACCTTGTGGCAGCGAGGGCTCAGTCAGGTATTGCGGGTTCGTTCAACGGTTGAAGATGATGCCTTTAGCGTTTCGATAGAAGAACAACGGTTGATCCGTCATCGGTTGCAGCAACAGTTGGTGCAAGCCGAGCTGGCTGCGATGCAACAACAGACCAAGGTGTTTCAAGCCAACTTACGAGAAGCTGCCGACTTGTTGCAACGCTACTTTCAGGCGGAGCATGCCGATACACAGCGATTATCTGCCGGGCTGGTTGCCCTGGTTGGCACCGAGCTGCACCCTGGTTACATTGCGCCACTGCAAAGCTTAGATACCCTGCAGCGTTATCAACGGAATCTGGAGTTGCTGACGGATGATGCAGGAGGCTCTCTATGATCAAAATCCTGTTGGCTTTGCTGCTATTAGCCGTTGCTATGTGGTTGGGCCCCGTGGTATTCAACCAGCCAGGCTATGTTCGCATTGTACTGGCGGGCTACACGATCGAAATGACGGTTGTTGGCCTGGTGATTATGTTGCTGGTTGCTACCTTGTTGTTATGGCTGCTGGTGAAGCTTGCTCGTTGGCTTTGGTCGTTGCCTAGCCGTTCACTCGGGTTTTTCCGCTGGCGGCGTCGGCAAAAAGCTGAGCAGGCTTTTCAGGAAGGATTGCGTGCTTATGCCCGGCAACAATGGCAGGATGCGGCCAGTTTATTGCAGCAAGCGCTCAGTGATAAAAAATACCATGATGAGAAGCTTACGCTCATCAGCTATGCCGCTTTTTACGCAGGGCAGCAGGAGCAAGCGGATCAGTCTGTACAGCAATTGCCGCCGGATGAAGCCAACAGTTGGTTTGTCAAAGCCGATTTAATGATCCAGCGTGGTCAGGCTGAACAAGCCAGCCACTATTTGCAAGATAAGGTTGAGCAAGCACCTAAAGCCTGTGGCCTGGGGCAGCTCTACTTGTACAGTCTGCAGCAGGCGGGCCAGTGGCAACAACTGCTGGAGCAGATCCCGGCGGCCTTAAAGCATCGTTGGTTCAGTAAGGTGCAATGGGCAGCTCAGCGCTATCAGATTTACCCAAGAGCGATCAGCTCACTGGTGCATGAAGGCAGCTTCTCTGAGCAAGCAGACTACTGGCAGAATTTACCGGGTAAAGAGCGCAAGTCTGTTGCTGCGGTGATTGGTCGTGCCTGGGCCAAAGCCAATCAGGGCCATAGTGACCAGGCCGAGCGGTTGCTGGTGAATACGCTGGCGCTGGTCGATCTGGAGTTGGCCTGGCCGTATTTACGTCAAATTCCGTTGGGCCGCTCTGTGCTGCAATTACGCAAGCAAGTACAGCATTGGCTGCATGATCACCCTGGCAATGGTTACCTGTATGCCATGCTCAGTTGGTTGGCAGAGCAGGAAGGCGAGTTGGAGCAATCCCGGCTGGCCTGGAAAAAAGCGGTGCAGTATCAACCTGAGTTGGCAACAAACCAGCGGTAATGGCAGCTGAGCGTATTCAAGGGCTGGCGGCCGTCAGTCAGCCCGATGCACAAGTGCTGGTGCTGGGTAGCATGCCTGGCGTGGCCTCGCTCAAGCAACAGCAGTATTATGGGCACCCGCGGAACCTGTTCTGGCCGATTATGGCTGAGCTGTGTGGTTTTCATGAGGAACTGGCTTACCCCGCCCGATTATCGGCTCTGCAGCAGCATAAAATAGCGCTATGGGATGTACTCCAGCACTGTGAGCGTCAGGGTAGCCTGGACAGTGCCATTCGCAATGAGACCCCGAATGATTTTGACCGGTTTTTGCAGCAGCACACCAAACTACGTTTGATCGCCTTTAACGGGCGTAAAGCCGAACAGAGTTTTCGGCGTTTGGTGCTGCCCAAATTAGCAGCTAACTGGCACTGCCAACTGCTTAGCTTGCCCTCAACCAGCCCTGCCAATGCAGCGCAATCTGCCGAACAACGCCGTCAAAAGTGGCAACAGATTATGAATTTTTTATGATGTTATCTGCTTCTTTTTGCTTGTATTTTTAGTGGTCACCTGTCAAGTATGCTGACACTGCATAGTTTTTTTTCTTGACAGAATATCTATTCAGGGCAATAGTGTTTACAAAGTAAGCAATTTAGTTTTGTCCATGGTCATGCATTACCACGCACATTTGGTTTTAACTCGCCAGGCTCCCCGCCCGGCGGATTTGCATGACTGCTCCACCGATTATCACCTCTCTGAATGGTTCGACGAATAGCCATTCAACCCCGTTAGAATTCAACACTGAGTTCACAGCAAATACTACCGTAGCGTGAGTACCTGTAGTTCATGCTGCGTGGTTATCCGTCCATCAGGGCGACTTTAATAACAACGATAAAGCAGGAAACAAAAATGAAAGCACTCGTTCAAATCGGGGCGATGGCCATGCTGTTAAGCAGCAATGCCTATGCCTGTCTGACCCAAGAATCAGAGAACAACAATACCGAAAGTAGAGCCAACGGGCCTCTATGTTCTGGCGTGACAGTGGATGCCAGTATTCACAATCGTAGGGATGTCGACTGGTTTTATTTCGACACGACCAGCACCGGCGATATTTCCATCAGCCTTAGTCATGGCAATAATGTCGACTTCGACTGGTTTTTATACCGCGAAAGTGGCAGTTATATTTTGTCTGGGCAAACATCCAATAACCCGGAAACTGGCACTTACCCGGCTGCCGCGCCAGGCCGGCATTACATTAAAGTCACTCGTTACGCTGGCACCGGTGATTACCAGCTGACGGTCAACTTTAATGGTGATGGGCAGGGCGGCGAGCCGGACCCTGATCCCGCTCCAGGCGCTTGTAACTATGGGCCGAGACCAAGCAAACCGGGTGGCTTAACGGTGTATCGGGTTGGCTCTTTGGAGGATACCTGTGTCGAGCTGGATGAGCCTGCCGTTTTGTTGATGGGGGGTGGTACTGATGTCGATGATGCCTTCAGTCAACGGATTGAGCCGCATATTCAAGGTGGCAATATCGTGGTATTACGTACCGCAGGTACCGGCGCCTACAACGATTATTTGCAAGGGCTAACCAATGCCGCCTCGGTGGAGACCATCATTGTGG
>JAIUMG010000163.1 GCA_022565655.1 Alkalimonas sp. | reverse complement strand
AGGCCGATAGTGCAGAACTTGGTAAGAACATTGGTGATGATTTAGCAGAAGGCAAGCCGACCTTGCCACTGATCCATGCGCTAAAGCACGGCTCCAGTGAGCAACAGGCACTGATCCGCCAAGCCATCACCGACAACAATGGCCTACAACACCTGGATGCCATTATGGCGGCCATGCATGAAACTGGCGCTTTTGCTTACAGCAGAAGTAAAGCAGAACAGGAAGCAGAGAAAGCCAAGCAAGCCTTGGCTATTTTGCCAGAGTCACCTTACAAAGAAGCCCTGCACCAACTGGCTGACTTATCGATTGGCCGTTCAAGTTAGAGGCTGGATATCCATTGACTACAAAAAAGCCCAGACATCTGCTGGGCTTTTAACCTATTGAACCGAGAGCTTTTTGCAAGGGCAAGGTGGCTGGAGCTTACTTGCCTTCAGGCCGCATATGCGGGAACAGGATCACATCACGAATGGATGGCGCATCGGCCAGCAGCATGACCAAGCGGTCAATGCCAATGCCCTGCCCGGCTGTTGGCGGTAAGCCATGCTCTAAGGCGGTAACAAAGTCGTCGTCGTAGAACATGGCTTCGTCATCACCGGCGTCTTTTTGTTTGACCTGCTCGCGGAAACGCTCTGCCTGATCTTCGGCATCATTCAACTCGCTAAAACCATTAGCCAGCTCGCGGCCACCGATAAAGAACTCGAAACGGTCGGTGATCTCCGGGTTGTCATCATTACGACGCGCCAGTGGCGACACCTCAGCCGGATATTCGGTAATAAAGGTGGGTTGTTTTAATTGATGCTCGGCGGTTTCTTCAAAGATCTCAATCAGTACACGGCCGTGACCATAGCTGTCTTTGATTTCAATGCCTAAGCCCTTCGCCACGACCACGGCTGCCTCACGGCTTGCCAGTTGCTCTGCCGTCACGCTGGGGTTGTACTTTAAGATGGCATCGGTCACCGATAAACGGGCAAATGGCTTGCCAAAGTCATACACTTCGCCCTGATACGGTACTTCGGTGCTGCCAAGCACGCTCAATGCCAAGCCCCGGAACAGTTGCTCGGTCAGATCCATCAGGTCACGGTAATCGGCATAGGCCCAATAAAACTCCAGCATGGTAAATTCCGGGTTATGTCGGGTAGACAAGCCCTCATTGCGGAAGTTACGGTTTATTTCAAACACTTTTTCAAAGCCACCGACGACCAGGCGTTTTAAAAACAGTTCAGGGGCAATACGCAGGTACATTTGCAGATCGAGTGCATTGTGGTGCGTCATAAAAGGCCGCGCTGAAGCACCACCAGGAATGGTTTGCAACATTGGCGTTTCCACTTCCAGAAAATCACGCTCGGCAAAAAACTGACGAATGTAAGCCACCGCCTTGCTCCGGATCAAAAACGTCTTACGCGACTGCTCATTGGCGATTAAATCGAGGTAACGCTGGCGATAGCAGGCTTCCTGATCGCTCAGGCCATGAAACTTATCCGGCAAAGGCCGCAGAGCTTTGGTCAGTAGGCGAATATCTTTCGCCCACACGGTTAATTCACCAGTCTGTGTTTTAAAGAGGGTGCCGGTCAGACCCACAATATCTCCCAGGTCCCACTTTTTAAACTGTTCGTTGTAAAAGCCTTCAGCCAGACTATCGCGTGCCACATACACCTGAACTTTGCCGCCCATATCCATAATGGTGGCAAAACTGGCCTTGCCCATAATACGGCGGGTCATCATGCGGCCTGCCAGACTCACGGTGACAGCTTGAGCCTCTAACTCTTCCTTGCTCAATGCATCGTACTTGGCCAGCACATCACTTGACAGGCTGTCACGACGGAAATCGTTCGGGAATGGCTGCCCCTGCTCACGCAAGGCGGCCAGCTTACTTTTTCGCTCAGCAATCAGTTTGTTGACGTCTGGCGCGGCTTGCTCTGGGGTATTCTGCTCTGACATGCTCAGTATTCCTGCGATAAAGTTAATGAGTTTGTATCGTTCAACGGCCTCCGTGCCGTGTCGTACATTACAAGCCAGCTTTTAAGCTGGCTTCAATAAATTTGTCCAGATTGCCATCCAGCACAGCCTGGGTATTACGGGTTTCAACACCGGTGCGTAAATCTTTGATACGCGAATCATCCAGCACATAGGAGCGGATCTGACTGCCCCAGCCAATATCCGATTTACTGTCTTCCAGCGCTTGCTTCTCTGCATTTTGCTTTTGCAGTTCCAGCTCGTACAACTTGGCGCGTAATTGCTTAAAGGCATTATCACGGTTTTTATGCTGCGAGCGGTCATTCTGACATTGCACCACGGTATTGGTCGGCAAGTGGGTGATCCGAATAGCTGAGTCCGTCCGGTTGACGTGTTGCCCACCAGCGCCGGAAGCACGGTAGGTATCAATACGTAAATCAGCCGGGTTGATTTCAATCTCAATATCGTCATCCACTTCCGGGGCGACAAACACCGACGCAAACGACGTATGGCGGCGATTGCCGGAGTCGAACGGGCTTTTGCGCACCAACCGGTGCACACCGGTCTCAGTGCGCAGCCAACCATAGGCATACTCACCGCTAAACTTAATGGTACAGCCTTTGATACCAGCGACATCACCATCAGTCACTTCGTACAACTCTGGTTTAAACCCTTTCTCTTCACCCCAGCGCAAGTACATCCGCATCAGCATGCTGGCCCAATCCTGCGCTTCGGTGCCGCCCGAGCCGGATTGAATATCCAGATAACAATCAGAAGCATCATGCTTGCCAGAAAACATCCGGCGAAATTCCAGCTGCTCCAGTTGCTGTACCAAGCCACTCAGCTCGACTTTTGCTTCTTCGAAGGTTTCCTCATCGTCCGCTTCAACAGCCAGTTCCAGCAGACCCGCTACGTCTTCAACACCCTGCTCCAGTTTGTCAATAGTGCCTACGACCTGCTCCAACGCAGAGCGTTCTTTGCCTAAAGCCTGGGCTTTTTCGGGAATATTCCAGATGGCTGGGTCTTCTAATTCGCGAGAAACTTCTTCCAACCGCTCTTGCTTGGTATCGTAGTCAAAGATACCCCCGAAGCACCGCAGTGCGCTCGGTGACATCTTTAATACTCTGGTGAACTGGATTGACTTCAAACATGGATAACTCGAACCTTGCACTGCATGAAAAATTGGCGTGGATTGTAGCAAATTTCCCCGCCAAGGGGCAGTAGTTTTCGCCGTTTATACGGCTACCATATGGCGCACCAGCAATTGCAGGTTTTGCTGCTGACGAAATTCATTGATATCCAGCTGATAGGCCAGCTTGACCTGTTGAATATTCACATCCGGCCAATTTTTCCGATCGGCGTTGAACCAAATCGCATCAAACAGCTGACCGCTTGGATGCTGCAGCATCAATTTCAGGTGTTTGTCAGCCAGCATTTTTTGCTGCACCAACTTAAATACCCCTTCAAACACCGGCTCTGGGAAGGCTTGCCCCCAGGGCCCGGCTTGTTGCAATAACTCGGCAAACTCCAGCGCAAAGCAATCTGCCGGTAATTCGCCATCGGTCAGTAGCTCAGCCATCAGCATATCGGCAGTCACACGGCGCTTGGCAATAAAATCCAATGCCAACTGAAACGTCTCTAATCGTTCTTCATCAATGGTTAAACCAGCAGCCATGGCATGGCCGCCAAACTTTTTCAGTAAGCCTGGGTACTGACTGGAGATCTCCTCAAGCAAGTCGCGAATATGCAAGCCAGGAATGGAGCGAGCAGAACCTTTAAGTTCACCGGCATCGCCCTGAGCAAATACAATCACAGGTCGGTGGAACTGCTCCTTTAATCGCCCGGCTAAAATACCAATCACGCCCTGATGCCAGTCGGCCTGATACAAGCACAAACAACCGGGCAACTCCGCGTGATCCAAGCTTAAATCGCGTAAAAAACGCTGCGCTTCAACCTGCATACTTTGCTCTATCGCTCGACGCTCCACGTTCAGCTCATCCAGCCGGGCAGCAATCTCCCGCCCCACGGACAAATCAGGCGCCAGCAAACAACTGATCCCCAAGGACATATCATCCAGCCGGCCAGCAGCATTTAACCGTGGTGCCAAGGCAAAACCAAAATCACTGGCAGTTAATCGGCTGGCCGAGCGATTGGCCACGTCAATCAATGCCTGAATACCAGGTCGGCACTTGCCACCACGGATCCGCTGCAAGCCCTGATGCACCAGAATCCGGTTATTGCTATCAAGTGGCACCACATCGGCAACGGTACCCAAGGCCACTAAATCCAGCAGCTCAGCCAGATTCGGCATGGTCAGATTATGCTGGGTAAAATACTCTTGCTCCCGCAGATAGGCCCGCAGCGCCAACAGCAAATAAAACGCCACGCCAACGCCAGCTAACGCCTTACTCGGGAATGAGCAACCAGGCTGATTCGGATTCACAATGGCATCGGCAGCGGGTAATTCACTGCCTGCCAGGTGATGATCGGTCACCAACACCTTCACACCTGCTGCTTTGGCAAAGGCCACGCCTTCTATAGCGGAAATGCCATTGTCGACCGTGATGATCAGCTCTGCCCCTTGCGCTACCGCCAGTTCGGCGATTTCTGGCGTCAGGCCATAGCCATATTCAAACCGGTTTGGTACCAGGTACTCCAGATGCTTAAAGCCAAAGGCTTTCAGTCCTGCCATCAAGACCGCCGTGCTGGTGGCACCATCCGCATCAAAATCACCGACAATCACAATATGTTGCTGAGCTTTTAATGCTGTAATCAATAATTCCGCCGCCGCATCGATGCCTTTCAGCTGCTGCCAGGGCAATAGATGGGCGGCTGTACGTGCTAACTGCTGCTCGGATTGAATGCCCCGGCTGGCATACAGCCGCTGCAATACCGGGTGCAATGTGTCTGGTAATTGCACATTGGGTACGGCACGTTGACGTAACGTAGTCGTCATCGGATTAATTATTCAATTGCTGAGCCAGCGCATCCGCTGGCTGGTAGCCGGGGATCAACTGACCATTGGGTAACACAATGGCAGGCGTCCCTGTCACGCCAAATGCTTGCCCCAGATTATAATGGTTGGCAACGGGGTTACGGCATGCCACCGCGCTGACCGAACGACCGGCTTTAGCACGGTCCATCGAGCTGTTTTTATCCCGTGAGCACCAAATCGCTTCTAGCTCATCATTGGTTTCAGACTGCAAGCCACCACGGGGGAACGCCAGATAACGAACGGTAATACCCGCTTTATTGTAATCTTTCATATCATTGTGCAAGCGACGGCAATAACCACAACTGGGGTCGGTAAACACGGTCACGACATGCTTTTCATCTTTTGCTTTGTATTCAATAAAGTCATTATGCTGCTGCAGTTGCTGCTGACGGAAAGGCCGCATTTGCTGCTCATTCACCAACTGACGATTCTGGATATCAAACACATTGCCTTCAAAGAAATAGGCACCATCGTTACTGACAAAAAACAAACCCCGATTGGTGAATACCTGTGCCAACCCGGTCACGGGTGAGGCCGATACGTTATTGACCTGCAGCCCCAGCTGCGTCAATTGCTCGGTAATGGCGGCCTCATCATAGGCTGGCGCTGTTTCAGCCTGAATCACAGCGGCTGTGAACGCGAATACCGCCAACAAAGGGATTAAACGTAACCTCATTCGTAACATAGTCATTTCCTTCTCGCCCAGTTTAACCTCTGGGGTGATGTTGTTGATGCAGACTTTTCAAACGAGCCTGCGCTATATGCGTATAAATTTGGGTTGTTGACAGATCACTATGGCCGAGCAACATTTGTACGACACGAAGATCCGCCCCATGGTTCAGCAAATGGGTGGCAAACGCATGACGCAATGTATGGGGTGACAACGGACTCTGAATACCTGCGACCTTAGCGTAAAACTTAATACGATGCCAGAAGGTTTGTCGTGTCATCGCCTGGCCCCGGCTGCTCGGAAACACCACATCCAGCGGGCGGTGTAACAGGTCGGCACGCCCGTACTGCAAATAGCGTTGCAACCAATCCAGCGCCTCTTCACCAATCGGCACCAATCGTTGTTTACCGCCCTTGCCCTGTACCATCAATACGCCCTGTCGCACGTTGACCTGCCCCAGTGTCAACCCAACCAGCTCACTGACTCGCAGGCCCGCGGCATACAGCACCTCCAGCATCACTTTATCCCTAAGCCCAATCACTTCGTTGCAATCAGGTGCGGCCAACAGCGCATCCACCTCGGCTTCTGATAACGTCTTGGGTAAGGCTCGCCCCGCTTTAGGGTTGTGGGTATGTTGTACCGGATGGTCCGGCCGCTGCCCTGATTGCTGTAACCAACCAAAAAAACGGCGCAGACTGCTCAGCATCCGGGACGTACTGCGTGGGCTGTAGCTATGGTCCAGCCGCCAGGCCAGAAAATACTCAATGGCTTGGGCATCCGCTTGCAACAAGCCCGTCTCAGCAGGCTGATTGGTATGCAAAAATGCAGCAAACTTTTTTAAATCTGTTCCATAAGCCATCAAGGTGTTCTTACTGGCACCGGAGTCCAGCCATAGCTGGTCCAGAAACCGTGCGATCAACTGCTGATCCGTTGTTGCAATACCCGACATCATCACTCTCGTTGCCAGGGCTCGCCCTAGCGCAATACGATACCAAGTTATCTCATCATGTGAGATCTGTGTGAGCCTATCTTACCGCGAACTGAAACCAATGTCATAGCGCTTTACCCGTGCCACTGCGTAGCGCTACTTTTGCCACTGGCAGGCATCTGCTACAATTCCAGGCCTAAACACCTGATACAAGAATGAGTTCCGCCATGAAAATTGGGCTTTTTTACGGTTCCAGCACCTGCTACACAGAAATGGTGGCAGAAAAAATTCAGCAACTGCTCGGCTCCGAGCTGGTTCAATTGCACAACCTGAAAGAGACGCCGCTGGAACGGATGCAGGATTACGACATTCTGATCTTAGGTATCTCTACCTGGGACTTTGGCGAGCTGCAGGAAGACTGGGAAGCACGCTGGGCTGAAATCAGTGAACTTGATCTGAATGATACCGTGATTGCACTCTATGGCATGGGTGATCAAATCGGATACAGCGAGTGGTTTCAGGATGCTCTAGGTATGCTGCATCACGCCATAGCGCATAACAACTGTGACCGCATTGGCTTCTGGCCAAACCAGGGCTATGAATTTGAAGCATCAAAAGCCCTGACAGAAGACGGCGAATGGTTTTATGGTTTAGCACTCGATGATGAAAACCAGTATGAGCTGACCGATGAGCGCCTGAAACAGTGGACAGAGCAATTGCTGGCTGAATTGGAACAGCTCTAAAATTTCAGATAAAAATCACGCAATACATCACGATACGCTGCCGTGTAGTGACCCTCTGCGTCGGCAATACACAGCGTGGATGCTATCAGGCGCTGCTCAAGTGCGTCTGTGCAGCGTTGCAGGCTAAGTAAACAGCGGATCGGCGGCTGTCCGGCCTTACTTTGCACTTCGGTCAGCCGTATCAGCTGCCAACCTTGCTGCTTAGCCAT